>DLZA01000061.1 GCA_003447515.1 Paracoccaceae bacterium | reverse complement strand
ACGTTTTAATTTGGTCGGATTGTAAATGCACCTATTAAGCTGATGGGTTTTGTAAGACTTTAGTAGCCTTGAACACGCCTTTAATACATAAAAGAATGTTAAGCTACGCAATTCATGTGCTCGTGTAAGTGCTGCGTGCATTTCGTCCTGTGTAATTTCATTTTTCATCAGATAATCCATAACTTAGCTTTTTATTTATGTTTTAATTATCATTGATAAAATTTTTTACAAACGAGACTTTATTTCATGACGATTAAGGTTTACTTAACTATCATGAGCCTTTATTTTAACAACAGGTTACCACCTTTGAACGCCTTGAAAGCGTTTGAAGCTGCAGCTCGCCATCTGAGTTTTTCCAATGCTGCAGCCGAGCTGCATGTGACGCCAGCCGCGCTAAGCCAGCAAATAAAATCGTTGGAAGCACATTTAGGTGCTCCTGTTTTTTTACGATTGAACCGACGTGTAGTATTGACCGATATTGGACGGATGCTTTCTCCAAAAGTTTCAGACGGATTTGAAACTTTACAATTGGCATGGTCGGTTGCGCTTCGGAGGGTGAAGAAGCAGCATCTAACGGTGACGGCCGGTCCTGCGTTTATGGCAGGGTGGCTTGCACCGCGGATGGGTGGCTTTGTATCTACTCATCCGGAGGTTGAGCTGCGATTCACGGCTAGTCTGAGGATGTTAAATTTTGAGCGTGACGAGATTGACTTGGCTGTACGCTTTGGTGCGGGTGATGATGAGGGTTATTTTAGCGAGGATTTATTTGTGGATTGGGTGACACCAATGGTTTCGCCTCACTTGGCAGAACAGATACAAGTGCCTGCTGATGTTGCAAAGTTTCCGATGGTAGGCCAGGACAGTGGGGGGCAGTTGCACGATTATGAGCGTTGGGACACTTGGTGTGAATTATATGGAGTGGAAAAGAACACAGATGGGCCAGTGTTCACGACGCCCGACTCTTCTTTGACTTATGGTGTGAACGGAGATGGAGTTGTGCTTGGGCGCATATCGTTGGCGCAACATTTGTTGGAAGCGGGACAATTGGTTATGCCACTTAAGCAAAGCCTGCGTCGAAATTTACGTTATAGGTTGGTCTGTCCCATTGGTGTAGAAAAAGAACGTAATGTGCGAGTATTCAGGGAGTGGATCAAGGCTGAAATGACAACTTTGGAGGCATGGAGCACAGGACGTGTGTTTGCCTAAAAATCTCTGTACACAATTGTATACAATAAGACTTGCGGGGCTTTGTCAAATGGTGCATTACGCGTTTACATTGCACTAAGATTTTTTAGCGGAGAACAGTATGACCGTACAAGTCGGTACAGACACCAGCAAAACTCGTAAGACAATCAGCGCCGGTGGCGCTTCTGTTGATTTCTATTCCATTGCGGCTGCGACAGAGGCGGGCCTTGGAGATTTTACCAAGTTACCAGCATCTTTGAAGGTAGTGTTAGAGAATATGCTACGGTTTGAAGATGGTGGTCGTACAGTTTCTATCGATGACATTAAGGCGTTTGCGGAGTGGGGTGCTAATGGTGGCAACAACCCGCGTGAAATAGCCTATCGTCCTGCCCGTGTTTTGTTACAGGATTTTACAGGGGTTCCAGCCGTGGTTGATTTGGCGGCCATGCGCGATGCAATTGTGGATTTAGGCGGTGATGCTGAACAGATTAACCCACAAAATCCTGTTGATCTGGTCATCGACCATTCGGTTATGATTGACGAGTTTGGCAATCCGCGTGCATTCCAATTGAACGTGGACCGTGAATACGAACGCAACATGGAGCGGTATACCTTTTTGAAGTGGGGGCAGAACGCGTTTAACAACTTTAAGGTGGTTCCTCCTGGTACTGGAATTTGTCATCAAGTTAATCTTGAGTATTTGAGCCAAACGGTTTGGACGGATAAGGATCAGAATGGTATTGAAGTTGCCTACCCCGACACATTGGTTGGTACGGATTCTCACACAACAATGGTCAACGGCTCAGCTGTTCTGGGTTGGGGTGTTGGTGGAATTGAGGCGGAGGCTGCAATGCTTGGTCAACCGATTTCTATGCTGATTCCAGAGGTAATTGGCTTTGAACTTACGGGTAGAATGGTTGAAGGTACTACTGGTACAGATTTGGTATTGAAGGTTGTGGAATTGCTGCGCGAGAAAGGTGTAGTAGGCAAATTTGTGGAATTCTATGGGGCAGGACTTGACTCATTGCCTTTAGCAGATCGTGCGACGATTGCTAATATGGCCCCCGAATATGGTGCGACTTGCGGTTTTTTTCCTATTGATGGTGAAACACTGCGTTATCTGCGTACTACTGGCCGTGATGAAGCGCGTATTGCATTAGTGGAGGCTTATGCCAAGGAAAATGGCCTATGGCGTGACGCAGATTATTCACCCATTTATACAGATACTTTAAGTCTTGATATAGGGACGATTGTGCCTGCCATCTCTGGTCCTAAACGTCCGCAGGATTTTGTGGCTTTGGACGATGCTAAAACGGCGTTTAAAAAAGAGATGGAAGAGACTTTCAGGCGCCCGATGGGACGAGAAATTGCTGTTGCTGGCGAAGATTATACGATGGAGAGCGGTAAGGTTGTGATAGCATCAATTACATCCTGCACGAACACATCGAATCCGTATGTTATGATCGGTGCTGGCTTGGTTGCACGTAAAGCTGCCGCCTTAGGCCTTGATCGTAAGCCTTGGGTGAAGACATCGCTTGCGCCTGGTTCGCAGGTTGTTTCCGCATACCTTGAGGCAGCGGATTTACAGAAAGACCTTGATAAGGTTGGTTTTAATCTTGTGGGTTATGGCTGCACGACTTGTATTGGTAACTCTGGTCCGATTCAAGAGGAGGTGTCGGCAGCCATTGCTGAGGGTGATTTGGTCGCTACTGCTGTTCTGTCTGGCAATCGTAACTTTGAGGGAAGGATTAGCCCTGATGTGCGAGCAAACTATCTGGCGTCACCACCGCTGGTTGTAGCCTATGCTTTAGCGGGCACCCTGGATATCAATCTTGCGACAGACGTAATTGGATTGGATAATGACGGCAATGATGTTTACCTGAAAGATATTTGGCCTTCCACGCAGGAAATTGCCGATCTGGTGGATAAAACCGTAACGCGTGAAGCCTTCCTTGAAAAGTATGCGTCTGTCTTTGATGGCGACGAGAAATGGCAGGGCGTGGCTACGACAGACAGTCTGACGTATAACTGGCCAGCTACTTCAACTTATGTGCGTAACCCCCCATATTTTAAAGGAATGTCGGCTGAACCTGCAGATAGGATTGATTCAGTTGAAGGTGCGAAAATACTTGCTTTGTTGGGTGATATGATTACGACTGACCATATCTCGCCTGCAGGCTCTTTCGCGCAGTCAAGCCCGGCTGGTAAATATCTGTTGGATCACCAAGTGGCGTTACGAGATTTTAACTCTTACGGATCGCGTCGTGGTAACCATGAGGTAATGATGCGTGGCACATTCGCCAATATTCGCATCAAGAACGAGATGCTGGATGGTGTTGAAGGTGGGTACACTAAGGGCCCAGATGGCGCGCAAACCTCTATCTATGAGGCAGCTATGGCACACAAAACAGCGGGCACGCCGTTAGTGATCTTTGGCGGTGTCCAATATGGTGCTGGCTCGTCACGTGACTGGGCGGCAAAAGGTACGGCGCTGCTGGGTGTGAAAGCAGTTGTTGCAGAGAGCTTTGAACGCATCCATCGTTCTAACCTTGTTGGTATGGGCGTCGTTCCGTTTGAATTTACGGGTGATGACAGTCGAAAGACGCTCAACCTGACGGGCGAAGAGACCGTTTCCATCTATGGGCTGGAAGATGTTCAACCGCTGCAAGATGTGTCTTGTGCCATTACTTATCAAAACGGTGACAGTAAAGAGATTACGTTGAAATGTCGGATCGATACAGAAGTTGAGATCGACTACATCAAAAATGGGGGCGTTTTGCATTACGTGCTGCGCAATTTGGCTAAGGCAGCTTAGGGCGTTGAGTCGAGACTAAACCAAACGAGGTTTTTTAGCTAAAAAAGTTTCACGATACCAAACATAGACACCTGCACTGATGATGATTAGTGCGCCAAGGACTGTATAGAAATCTGGAACTTCAAAGAAAAAGATGTATCCCCAGAGGCCGTTAAACAGCAATGTGACATAGCTAAATGGTGCGAGGTAGGACGCTTCAGTTATGGTGAAGGCACGGATCAAAAGATAGTGGCCTAGGCCGCCTACGATTCCCATGGATGTCATAAAGCTAGCATCGGATAGGGTCGGGGTCTCCCACACTGCTGGAACGATAACGCAGCTGGCAATGCAGCCGATCAATGCTGTGTAAAGAAAGCTGGTCCATGGGCTTTCTTCTTTACCAAGAAATCGTGTTGAAATAGCGTAGCCTGAAAAGCAAAAAGCGGCTAACGCAGGTAGGAGCGCGATAAATGAGAAGACTTCAGATCCAGGGCGGATGATGATCATTGCTCCAATCAGGCCAAAGAATACACCAATCCAGCGACGCAGCCCAACTTTTTCTTTGAGGACAAAGAAGCCGAGTATTGTGATGAATAATGGGGAAATTTCAAAGATAGCGGTGGCTGAGCTGATAGGAAGATGTTTAAGCGAGGTGAAGAACGACATGGTTGCGCCAAACAGAAAGGCGGAGCGGATCAACTGCAAACCAATGTGTTTTGTTCGCAGCAGTCTAGTGACGAATGGGGAAAGGACAACAAAAGCAATAACTGTTTGTGAGGTATATCGTGCCCAGACCACCTGTAACGGATGGTAGCGTTCGGTCAGCCCTTTGGCGATGCCGTCCATGATAGAAAACAAGAATAACGTGGTCAAAAATAGCAGCGTACCTTTTGTAAGCGGGCCGAACCCACTCAAAAAGCGCAATGCTGTGGTCATTTTGGATCGCTTGCCTGAGCAACACCAATCATGGAGTCGCGATTTACGAGAGTTGCGAGGGCGGTTTCGTTCATGCCATCCGTCCCCTTGGGGCGGGTAGGTAGGACAAGATAACGCATATCAGCGGTGCTGTCATGGACGCGGACTCGCGTCTTTGCTGGCAGGATTAAGCCAAATTCAGATAGAACCGCACGCGGATTTTTTACAACTCGAGAGCGATACGCTCGTTGTTTGTACCAATCGGGGGGCAAGCCGAGAAGGTTACGCGGGTAACACGAACATAGGGTACAAACGACCACGTTATGTTCGGTGGGTGTATTTTCCAAAACAACGAGCCTCATCGCATCAGCGTGAAACCCCATTTCGTTGATTGCGGCAGAGCCGTCAGCTAGGAGGCGTGCTTTGTAATCTGAATCGCTCCAAGCACGGGCAACGACTTTCGCGCCGTCAGCTGGGGAACGACTATCCATTGCTTCTACTGTTTCTGTAATTTCTTTGCGGGTTAGAATGCCTTTTTCGACCATCAGCTCGCGCATAGCAATTTCCATGGCTTGCCATTTGGTTAACGGATGATCCTGATCTGGTTGGTACGGGTGGCCCGAAGGAGAGAAGTGATCATTGTCGTCATGTGGCATCAATCGGCTCCAACCAATGTTCGTAGATTTCCGCATCAAGGGTGTCTGTAGGTATTTCTGCGTTCTTGCCCCAAATCTCTGCCATGGTGAAACGAACACGTAGAAGTTGGAGCTTATCCGCCTTTTGACGATAGGCCCTTTGTTCGGGGTTTTCAAAAGCCCCAAGTTGCCGTTCAATCATTCCAATTTTTCCGCGTAAAAAGTAGGGGGTACGCACGTGGCCGGGTGGAAACCAGTCTTTGACGCGAACAAATTTTTTGGTCATTCACCACCTCCTGAACATTCGCCATAGGTTTCTCCCCGAGCTGTGACTTCGGCGATTTTGTTGGAGAGTTCTTCGACGGAGTAAGCACCTGCCTCAAGCATATTTTGGTTTATCGATTGAATCCAGCGTTCGTAATAGGTCATAGTTTCAAAGGCTTCTTCGCCCATGTCTTCAAGTACGCGACGCAGTCCGTCTACGGTGAAATAACCCTTGCCTGATGTGAGGACCAAAAGAGCGTCCACCCGTTTTTCCCAAAGCGCGAAGTTGTGTTGGGTTAAGTCGATTTTATCTGCAGCTTGACCGCCCATGTCGTGCCATCTGCGAATTGTTTCATGTGTCATGACTTCAACGTTATGGGAGTTGGATTGGCCGTGCAAGCGAACTAAGGTAAAGTTTCAAAAAATGGGTATCGTTGTATGAGTGGTTCAGTATTAGAATATATTCCCCGTAT
>DLZA01000419.1:596-4501 GCA_003447515.1 Paracoccaceae bacterium | reverse complement strand
GGCAGTTGGTCAATTACGGCCGGTCCAGCCTCAAATTGACGCCCGCCATGGTTTGACACCCAAATGCAATCCGCACCAATCTCCACCATCCGTTTGGCATCTTCCGGCCGCAAAACCCCTTTGACAATGAGGTGCCCGTCCCATTCCGCACGGAGTTCCTCAAGATACTGCCAATCGGGAATGCCTCGAATAAGCGCGCCCGCATGGGTGAAGCTTTCGCGCCCGCGCTGGGGCACATAGTCGTCAAAAAACCGCATGCGCGGCATGACACCTTCCCGCAATTGAGCAAGGCACCACGCAGGGCGCACCGCCATTTCGGTCAGCGTGCGCAGGTCTGCCTTCGGCGGCACGGTCAGGTTTGCGCGCCTCTGTCGCTCGCGCCTGCTTTCTTCGGGGACATCGACCGTGATTATCAGCGTGTGAAAACCAGCCGCCTTGATCCGCGGCAGCATCTTGCGGCGCAGGTCTGCGGATTTCACTGGGTAATGCTGAAACCACCCATTTTGCCCAATGTGAAGTGCCACATCCTCGGGCGATGCAACGGCCACACTGGACAATGAAAACGGTATGTTATGCACAACAGCGGCCTGCGCCAGCATGCGCTCGGCGCCAGCCCACATTAGGCCAGACATTCCCACCGGCGCGATCCCGAAAGGTAGATCATAGGTTTTGCCGAGCAGCTTTGTTTGCAGGTTCGCCTTTGTGCGGCCACATAGAACGCTGGGCAGAAACCCAATGGCATCGAGCGCATCGCGGTTCACTTTTGCTCCCAACTCTCTGCCAGTTGCACTATCAAGATATTCAAACGCAAATCTTGGTATGCGTTTTTGTGCTTTTCGCCGTAAATCCTCGATCGACGGATGTGACAGGTCAAGTTCCATCTTGTGTGTCCTTACTTGCGATCACCAAAACGAAGGTAAGAATAATGAGATGGCTGGTACATAAGTGACCAACATCAACAATATGATCATACCAACGAAAAAGGGAATAATGGCACGGCTAAGCTGCTCAATAGACACTTTCGATATGCTGCTGGCCACGAACAAGTTGACCCCGAGTGGCGGTGTACAAAAGCCGATCGCCAAGTTGACTGTTAGAATGACACCAAAAACGATGGGATCGACACCCAATGCGGTCGCCACCGGCAAAAGAATTGGCGTCATGATAATGATGGATGAGATCGTCTCCATGAACATCCCGATGACGAGAAGCAGCACGTTTATTAACAGTAAGACCATTATCGGATTGTCCGACAGGCTGGTGATAAAGCTCGCCAATTCGGTCGGGATGCGCGCGAGCGTAATCAAACGGCCAAATGCTGTGGCCATAATCACTAAGATCAGTATGGTACCGCTCGTTTTCGCACTGCCTGCAAGTATTTCAGGTAAATGGCCCAGGTTGATGTCTCCATACACGAAAATGCCCACAATGGCTGCGTAAACCACCGCAACAGCGCCGGCTTCGGTGGGTGTAAAAATGCCGCTATAAATGCCGCCCAGGATGATCACTGGAACCAACAATGCCCAAATCGATGCACGGAAGCTCTGCCACACAGTGAGGCCAGAGAATGTTTTCGTACTCTGCTGGACAATCTTGTCACTACGCAGCGTAAACCGCGCGACAAGCATGAACATCAACGCAAATAAGACGCCCGGAATGACCCCTGCCAAGAAGAGTTTGCCAATCGAGACCTCAGCTGTGACACCGTATATAATGAAAGGAATGCTTGGTGGGATCATCACGCCGATCATCCCTGAGGACGCGGTCAGCGCACCGCTGAATTTGCGCGTATAACCGACCTTTTCCATTTCTGGGATCATATTCGATCCGATTGCGGCAACCGTTGCAGGAGACGAGCCAGAAATTGCCGCAAAGAAAACGCAAGCCAGCACATTTACATAGGCAAGCCCGCCTCTGATATGGCCAATCAAAGCGTTGGCAAATCCGACGATGCGACGCGACATGCCGCCATGCTGCATCAAATCCCCCGCGAGAATAAATAAGGGCACCGCAATCAGGGGAAATGAATCTGCCCCCGTGACGACAGAGCGGGCCAAAAGCACCATCGGTGGGGTGCCATCCACAAAAAACATCACGATCATCGTCGCGAGGCCAAGGCAAATCCCAATGGGGACGCTAAAAAGCAAAAGAGCAAAAAGTGTCAAAAAAAGAGTTGTAGCAAGCATGTGTAGACCCTCACACTTTGGTTTTGGCGATCAAACGTAATGTTTTCATAAAATGCTGAATAACGCGGATCGCAGACAAGCCCGCTCCAACAGGGGCAGAAGAATAGAGAATTGGAATAGGTAACCCCAGCACAACAGAAGACTGGCTCTTGACGAATGGCATTGTGATCAGCTTGACGCACTCGTAGGTCAGTACAAGCAGAAACCCCAACACCAATAGGGCGATCACTGCATCGGTAATCAACCTCGCCCGATCATTCAGCACGTCGCGCAGAACCGTGATGCGCACATGATCGCCTGTGTGAAACGCATAGCTCACACCAATCCAGACGAACCACACAAAGAGCCAGAGCGTGAGCTCTTCTCCCCAGGACAGGGATGCGTTCATCACATAGCGCATAAAAACATTGCCAGAGATTAATAGAACGATAGCCGCCAATAAGACACTCGCCAATGCTTTTTCTGCGTTCTGATCTATCCACTTCAAAATTGGCATCATGTCATCCTCCCAGACGATGAACAGGTGCCCAAGCCGTTTCGGCAAGGGCACCTGACCTGATACGATCTCTTACAGATCAGTTCCCGCTTGCCGCGCTCACTGCGGCAACCCAAGCATCATATGCTTCAGCACCAACTTCGTCGCGGTACTGCAAGCGAACACTTTCAGTTTGATCGGCAAACGCCTGACGTTGCTCTGCCGTGAGTTCCAGAACCTCAACACCTGCGGAGCGGATCTCGTCAAGTTGAGATGCATCTTCTGCTGCGACCAATTCTGCCTGATGCGCGCGCGCACGCGCCATAGAGGCACGGATCAACTGCTGGTGCTCTGCAGACAGACTATCGAAGAAGGGCTTTGATACGACGGGCATGTAGACCGCGAAAACATGACCCGTTGTTGAAAGATATTTCTGTACTTCGTAAAAGCGCTGGGAGGTAATGATCGCGAGCGGGTTTTCCTGACCGTCGATCACACCTTGCTGAAGGGCGGAATAAACTTCGCCAAAGTTCATTGGCGTTGGATTCGCTCCCAGCGATTCAAACGTCGCCACATGAGCTGGTACCTTCATTGTGCGGAGTTTGACGCCCTCGAGGTCCTGCGGCGATGCAATGGGGCGCACATTATTCGTAACGTTCCGCACACCCAACTCTAGCCAGCCAAGACCTATCAGGCCCTGATTTTCAACACGCGCAAGCATACCATCACCTGCTGCACCGTCCAGAACATCAAAAGCAATATCCTTGGATGCATACATGTAAGGCAGTTCTATCACTGCAAAGGCCGGGTCCCATCCAGCAAAGAAGGACGATGGCGGAATCGCCATTTCCAGAACGCCAGTTTGGACGCCTTCGATCATTTCGCGATCGGGGCCCATTTGTGAAGATGGGAAAATCTGAACGTCAATTTCACCGTTCGAGCCGGTTTCCACTAACTCTTCAAATTTTAGCAACGCACGGTGCATGTGAAAAGATTCAGCTGCTCCATGGCCAATTTTTATGACAGTTTCAGCCGATGCGGCAAAGGCAAGACCGGCTGATAAAACCGCACTGATTGCGAATGTTGATTTGTTGAACATAGTTTCCTCCCATAGATCAGAATCAATCTGCCATCTGAGATATCAGATGCCAATAAGCAACGCAACAAAGAAACTCCTAGGCGCTTTACGCAATGAAAATATTGGATTTTTTATGGCCACAGTCGATAGCTTCTCACAGGCGCTT
>DLZA01000419.1:0-204 GCA_003447515.1 Paracoccaceae bacterium | reverse complement strand
AAACTTTGGACTGGACTACGCCCCTACCGTAAGCCTGTATGCTCCTAAGCCCGAATACCATCGGGCTTTGCTCAGTGACAATGATCACAAGGAGCAAAGTTTGGACCCCTCATTTGAAACTTTAAAAACCGCAAGCCGTGCTGATCTCATTGATGCATGGCGCGCGGCTATCGGCAGGCCTGCGCCTAAACATATTAGTCGATC
>DLZA01000317.1 GCA_003447515.1 Paracoccaceae bacterium | reverse complement strand
TCGCAGTTACACCAGTTTGTTTCCTACGTCCGAAACCAATTAGATCTTGGTATCCGGGATGCGCACCAACTGCGACTCCCCGTTTATTAGCAAGACTTATAGTGCGTCGCATCGTTTCAGGATCGCCAGCATGAAATCCGCAGGCAATGTTGGCCGTTGAAACGATATCCAGTATCGCGATATCATCGCCCATCGACCAAGGTCCAAATCCTTCCCCTAGATCTGAATTGAGATCAATTTGCATTTTTTTGCTACCTTTTTATTGGCTCATTGAAATTTTCAAACAGTCGCAGTTACAGTTCTTGCATTCTGGTATACCACTGGTATGCTGATGAGGCGTGGAAAGGGATTATAATATGTTAGGCTCCCGCTTACTGTATATCGGTAATGGAACGAAATTTCAATCAGCGGCAAAGCTAGATGATTGGTTCGAAACTATTGGACTAACTGTAGATCGGTATTGGGCATTCAGTGATGAGTTTCCAGAGAAGCTAGACGAGTATGATGGGATATTTATCTCTGGTAGCCCATATGGTGCCTATGAAGATATCCCATTCATTAATAGGGAGCATCAATTGATTCAAACCGCAGCAGAGAGAAACATACCAATGCTCGGTATCTGCTTCGGAAGTCAGATTTTAGCGTCAGCGCTTTGTGGGCGTGATCAAGTCTTTAAGCGTGATTTCTGTGAAATAGGATATAAAGATCTATTTGTAAGAGGTCCTGCAAAGCAAGATGAGATCGCTGGTTCCTTAGGCAAAACAGTACGAATGTTTGTTTGGCACAATGATGAGGTTCGAGATGACCATCCGGACATGACGATACTCGCAAGTTCTGATCTTTGTCCCAACCAAATTTGGCGATGGCGCGATGCTCCAGTTTGGGGCATACAGGGTCACCCCGAATTTACACGAGACCAAGCTTTGATTTGGTTTGAGGAAAATAGGTCCCGTATGGAACTAGATGGCGCAAATGTCGACTGCCTTAAGTCAGCGGCAGATGATGCTGTGGAAGCAAAGTCAATGCTTAAAGCGTTCGCCAAGGTAGTGAAAGCAAGACTATGAGTCCACCGCTGATTTATGAGCCATGGTTCGAGCGCGCCGAATATGAAGCTCGTCTTTCGCGCGTTCAGACTGAATTAAAAATCCGCGGTCTTGACGGTTTTCTAGCTTTCCAGCCTGAAACAGTTACTTGGTTAACAGGGTTTTTTACAAGAGGATATGGCTCTTTTCAGCTTGCAATTATTCCAGCTGAAGGTCTTCCCACATTGGTGTGCCGTGATGTGGAAGAATTTTATCTTGACGCCACTTGCGTGTTTCCAAAAAGGGCAATGTGGCGGGATAGTGATGAGCCAATTGCCGTCGCTGCCAAAGCAATTCAGGCAAGTCTTGGAAACGCCGCCACAATTGGCGTTGAAATAGCAGCTTGGCCTATAACGGTAGCACGCTACGAGCAATTAAAGGAATTACTAGCTGCTTATAAGTTCACTGATACAAGTAGGTTAGTTAGTGCGATGCGTCTGATTAAATCAGCACCCGAGATCGCGCTGCAAAAGCTTGCTGGAAAAGCGGCAGAGGCAGGTATGCAAGCGGCTATTGATAGTGTTGGCATCGGAATCAGTGAGCGCGAAATTGCGGCAGAAGTATGCTCCGCTATGATCCGAGCTGGTAGCGATTTGCCAGGCCCAGGTGTGATGTCATCAGGAGTGCGAGCTCTTCATTTACACGGTGGCTATTCTGATCGCATTCTCAAAGCGGGTGACATTGTTCAGATTGAAACGACACCGAACGTTCGGCATTATCACGCTCGATTTATGCGCCCAATCCATTTGGGAGAAGCAAGTGACGAAGATCTCAAAGTGGTAGAAAGCCTTATTGCGATCCAAAATTTGGCGATGGAGGAAGTAGGTCCTGGCGTGCCAGCAGCAGTGCCAGATACAGTTTACCGGGAGGGTGTTTTGTCCAAAGGTCTGCGGGAAACCTACACGAACAAAACTTTTTATTCTGTTGGTTTGCTTCTGCAGCCATCAGGTGGTGAGTCCCTAGAGGCGGCGCCGGGCTGTGGTTGGAATTTTGAAACGGGTATGACCTTCCACACCTATGTACTAGCGAAAGGTTTCGGAATGTCAGAAACAATAGCTGTCACTGAAACTGGTTATGAGCGTCTTACGAACTTTAAACGTCAGCTTTTCACGGTCTAAATGAAAATACTAAGTATTTAAATTCTGTTTATGTGAGCTGACCTTTGTAAATGCCTGCTTTGCTTAGATGCTTTGCGTGTGTCCTCTGTAAACTTGTTCCATATCATCTAAATACTGAAAGGCATTTTATTTTTGATTATTTTGTTCGCTTTGAACATTCCGTTCTCGGTGCAAGATGTAGAGACCAGCAGTGAAGATTATTCCGGCGCCCGCAAGGGTCGAATTGTCTGGTATGTCGTTCCAAATCAAGTATCCTAGCAATGTTGCCCAAATTACCCCTGAATACTTAAATGGCGCTACTAGAGCTGCCTCACCATATCGAAATGTTTCTATCATCAGGAAATGTGCGTAGCTGATCAATAATCCGCTCAAGGCAAACCAACCCCAATCGATAATAGGTACTGATTTCCATATAAACGGAGTTGTTGCTAAACCGGCCAGGGAGACGCCTAATGAGCTATAAAACAGCATGTTAACAGTTGTTTCTTCAGTACACAGGTGGCGGGTAAGGAGGTCACGTAAAGCGCCTGTTAGGCTGGCCGCCAGAGGGAATAATACAGCCCATTGAACTACAGCGCTGCCGGGCCGCATTACAACGGTAATTCCAACGAAACCAATTAGTACTGCTATCCACCGGCGCCAACCGACCCGTTCATTCAGTAGTGGTTGTGCAAGTGCAGTAACGAATAATGGGCCAGCAAAGGCTATTGTAATGGCTTCGGTAAGGGGCAAATACCTGAGACCGCTAATGAAAAAAAACGTACCAATAATCACTAATGCTGCACGAGCAATATGACCCTTTGAATTGACTGGACGCAGTGACTTAATACCTCCCGCTCGCCAGATTAGAATTGCGACGGGTACGCCAATAAATATACTGCGACAGAACATGATTTGTCCAACGTGATACTCGCCAGTCATCCATTTCAGTACGGCGTCATTCGCGGTCAGTAAAGCGGCGCCCAAAAGCATACAAAAGATAGCCTTACCGGGTGACGAGGAGGCGTGCCCTTTGATAGAATTCTCAGTCAAAAACAGCCTTTCGAGATGCAACTCACTCGTAAAGTAAGTG
>DLZA01000163.1 GCA_003447515.1 Paracoccaceae bacterium | reverse complement strand
TTCGTCTATCGGTTAGGACGCCAGGTTTTCAACCTGGAAAGAGGGGTTCGATTCCCCTAGGGACTGCCATCTGACAAAACGCTTAAACTCATAAAAATTCTTAGCCTTGCGTCAATTGACCTGATCCCTATCTTCTCATACCGAACGAAAGGTACTTTCATGCGTCTCTCTATTTTTTGCACAATTTTTACTATAATAATTTCTGCCAATTCCGTTTTTGCGCAATCACTTTCATCGGAGTCGGCGTTAAATTTGCGCAACGCGGGAAAACCAGCCTCCGCTGAAAATTGGATGATCAGCGTCGCAAACCCGTTGGCTGCACAAGCTGGCGCCAGTATTCTGCGCAAAGGCGGCACGGCAGCCGACGCAATGGTCGCCGTTCAAGCCATACTTGGCCTTGTAGAACCCCAATCTTCTGGCCTTGGTGGTGGCGCATTTTTAGTCTGGTTTGACACCGCAAAGGGCAAAGTTATAACACTTGATGGCCGCGAAACAGCCCCACTCGCAGCAACACCAAACCTATTTCAAAACATGAATGGCGAACCTCTCAAGTTCTTTGACGCCGTCGTGGGCGGACTGTCAGTCGGCACACCTGGCACACCAATGTTGATGGCACAGGCACACAAGCGCTGGGGCATTCAAGACTGGGCCAGCCTACTCGCCCCCGCAAAAAAACTTGCCTCTAAAGGCTTTATCGTATCACCCCGCATGGCAGACAGCATCGCAGCAGATCCAGATCGCCTGCAACGATTCCCAGCTACTGCCGCCTATTTTTTCCCAAATGGGGTCAGTCTAAAAGCAGGTGATACAATCAAAAATATGCCCTACGCTGAGACACTGACTGTTCTACAACAAAAAGGCGCTGATGGGTTTTACATAGGTGAAACGGCAAAAAACATTGTAGCCACAGTACAAAACGCAAAAGGAAACCCAGGCGTGCTTTCACTCGCAGATCTCGCCATCTACAAAATAAAAGAGCGCGATCCTATTTGCATTAACTACCGCAGCTACGAAGTATGCGGCATGGGGCCACCATCATCAGGCGCGTTGACCGTTGGTCAAATACTTAAACTCATAGAACCTTTCGATATCGCAGCCCTCGGCCCAGACAATGTTGAAACATGGCGCATTATCGGCGATGCGTCTCGCCTCGCTTTTGCAGATCGCAATCGCTACATTGCCGACAGTGATTTTGTTCCCGTCCCGACTAGGGGCCTCATAGATCCAACCTACCTAACCAGCCGCACAAAGCTGCTGAAATCTGATCGCGCTTTAGAAAAACCTAAGGCAGGTGACCCGAGCTTTGACCATTCACTTAACTGGGCAAACGACGAAAGCATCGAATTCCCCTCAACCTCCCACTTCTCCATAGTAGACAGCTATGGAAACGCACTATCCATGACCACAACGATTGAAAATCGCTTCGGATCACGCCTCATGTCAGGGGGGTTTATTCTAAATAACGAGCTCACAGATTTCTCGTTCCGCACTAATCGCGACGGCAAACTCATCGCTAACGCCATCGCCCCCGGTAAACGCCCACGTTCTTCCATGTCTCCCACAATTGTACTCAAAGACGGCAAACCCGTACTTGTCATTGGCTCGCCGGGTGGTAGCCGTATTATTGGTTTCACTGCCCAGACTATCATCGCACACCTAGATTGGGGCATGGACATCCAAGCCGCCATAGACATGCCCCGCCGCGTCAATCGGTGGGGCAAATACGAACTAGAAGACAGAGGTCAAACAGAACCGTTAAAATCTGCATTGGAGCAAATCGGCTTTGAAACCGAAGTGAAAGAAATCAACTCAGGCCTACATGGCATTGCGATCGGCAATTCACTGACTGGCGGCGCAGATCCAAGACGTGAAGGTATAGCAATCGGCGGCTAATCTATTCTTCTGGCTGAAATAGGCATATCGAGCGAAGTAATCATAAAATTGGTGCATAGCGCCTTATTTTGACAACGAACCAGCGACACGGGAAAGCATATCAAGACATGCACTCAACTGTTCCCGACTAACAAATTCATCAGGCTTGTGGGCTTGTTCAATGGACCCTGGTCCACAAATCACAGCGCTAACGCCAGCCATCTGAAATAATCCAGCTTCTGTGCCAAACGATACTACATCCATTTCGTTCCCACCTGTCAAATGCCGCACAAGAGCCGCTGCAATGCTCTCCGACTCAGGTTCCAACCCTACCACTTCACTAGAAAAGGTCTCCTCTATCCCTGCCTCGGGCGACTTAGCCTGCATCTCTGGTAATAAAACATTAGCAGCAAACTTTGCAATCTCACTGCGCACATAGTCCAAATCAGATTTCTGCACAGGTCGCATTTCCCAACCCACCGAAGCTTTATTAGGGATCACATTATGAGCGATGCCTGAATTTAACATGCACACCTGCACAGTTGAATAGTACGGATCAAACCGCGATCCTACTGGTGCGCGAGCCGGCAACTCATGCCGCAATCGCATCAACTCTGATACATACTTCGACGCATATTCAAGCGCATTCACACCTAGATCAGGCAGCGACGAATGTCCTTCCACGCCCGTAAACTCTACTGTGTATTCACAACAACCCTTGTGCCCTTCGATGATCCGCATAGAAGATGGCTCACCAATAATCGCTGCGCTTGGCCGCCATCCTGCCTTCACCATTTCGTCCACCAAAACACGCGCACCTGCGCAGCCTGTTTCCTCATCATAGGTAAACGCAAAGTGGACAGGCCGTGCAAGATCAGCAGCCGCAAATTCGGGTGCAAGCGTTAAGCAAGCTGCTATAAACCCCTTCATGTCGCACGTCCCACGCCCATACAGAAAACCCGCTTCTTCACGCAAAACAAATGGCTTACTTGACCACTTTTGACCCGCCACAGGCACCACATCCAAATGCCCAGACAAAATTAATCCACCCTCGACATCAGGCCCAATGGTGGCAAAAATATTCGCCTTACCAGGTGTATCGCTTGTCACAAGACATTTTGCCCCAAGCGGTTCGAGATAATTCAAAATCCATTCCACACAGGCCTGATTACTATCTGTTGAAATTGTTGGAAACGCGATCAACGTTTCCAATATCTCGATCGTTCTTGTCAGTCTATCCATCAGTTCTTCACAAATAATTTTCGTTCAACATTCGCGAATGGTTCTGCGGCTCCACCCTCACGGATACGTAAAGTTTCGGTAATCTCCAAACCCCAATTGGGCATCCATAGAGCAGGCATGAAATGAAATGTCATGTTCTCTTCAAATAACGTCTTATCTGACGGTCTTATCGAAAACGTCCGCTCTCCCCAGTCCGGCGGATAACTCATACCGATCGGATAGCCACAACGTCCTTGCCGCTCTACGCCATGCTTTCCCAATACACTGTTAAATGCTCGTGCCACATCACCAGCCGTGTTGCCAACCCGCGCAGCATCAATTCCAGCATCAATCCCCTCCAGAACCACTTCTTCCGCCCGCTGAATATCACTAGGCGGTTCACCTAGCCAAATCGTTCTACACAGCGGCACATGATACCGGCGATGCACTCCAGCAACTTCAAAAAACGTGCCTGAATTATAAGGTACAGGCTTATCATTCCACGTCAAATGCGCCGCTGCAGCCTCATTCCCTGTTGGCAATAACGGCATCAGCGCAGGATAATCCCCACCAAACTGAATGCCATCTTCTTCAGCACCCCAAATAGCCGTATGCCAAATCTCTGCTGCAACTTCATTCTTACGTTTGCCAGGCTCAAACACTTCATAAATCCGTTCATGCATCCGCTCCACAATTCGCGCAGCACGGTTCATGTAAATCAGTTCTTGATCTGATTTTACCGAGCGACACCAGTTAATCATCAAAGTCACATCAGCAGGCTGCACACTCAATTCTGTACTTAAAACTGCGTGGGCTCTAGCGGTATAATAGTAGTTTTCCATCTCTACACCTAGACACAAATCAGCCCAGTCCCGATCCCGCAAAACTTCTGCTAAATGCTCCATTGCATGGCGTTTTGTAGACATGACATAATCATCGGAATACCCAATGATATTGGACAGATCCATGTAACAAGTCTTCGTCGCCCCCACAGCATCCATAGCCCGCCCCCAAAAGACCGGATCGCCCGTTGGCCCAATAATCACGCCCTGATGTACATAAAACGACCACCCATCATAACCAGTCAACCACGCCATGTTTGAGGGATCACATGTGAACAAAACCTCTATCCCCGCCGCATCCATTTTGGTACGCACTTTTGCCAATCGTAAGGCATATTCCCGGCGGCTAAAATTTAGCTCTATATCTGGCATGGCGGTCTCCCCTTTATCAGGAAATGGTAAGCGGATTCGCACGTACAACAAAACGGAATTGTTCGCAGCAGAGCAGCTGTGCTAGAAAATAACTAAACTTAGGGAAGCAAAGATGAAATACGTTCTGGCCATCGACCAAGGAACAACCTCCACCCGTGCAATTTTGTTTGACGCTGAAATGCAGCCCGTAGCGACGAAGCAAATGGAATTTCAGCAGCATTTTCCAAAATCCGGCTGGGTCGAACACGTCCCCACAGACATACTGAACACAACGCTAACAACCTGCAGAGATGTGATTGCAAACCACGGAATTACTTCCACAGATATCGCAGCCATCGGCATTACAAACCAACGTGAAACTACACTTGTATGGGACAAAACTACCGGTAAAGCCGTTTGCAACGCAATTGTTTGGCAGGACCGCCGCACATCACCATTTTGTGCCGAGTTAAAAGTGGAAGGCTTCGAGTCCATAATCACACATCGCACTGGTCTCCTTGCCGATCCATATTTTTCAGGAACCAAGCTTAGACACATTCTGCAAACTGCCGGCAGTCCGGCAGATCTTTTATTTGGCACAGTGGATAGTTTCCTTATCTGGCATCTCACAGAGGGCCGAATTCATGCAACCGATGCGACAAACGCATCTCGCACGATGCTTTATAACATCCGCGAAGGCATTTGGGATAAAACTATTTGTGACCGTTTAGACATTCCTATGCACATGCTGCCAGAAGTTCGCGATTGCGCTGATGATTTTGGGAGCACAACACTCTTTGGTGGCAACATTCCTATTCTTGGCGTAGCGGGTGATCAACAGGCAGCAACCATAGGCCAAGCCTGCTTCAAGCCTGGAATGATGAAATCAACTTATGGCACGGGCTGCTTCGCACTACTGAACACAGGCGAAAAGCTTGTTACTTCTAAGAATCGTTTGCTTGGCACGATTGCATATCAATTAAATGGTAAGCCTACCTATGCGCTCGAAGGATCCATTTTTGTGGCTGGCGCTGTCGTACAATGGCTGCGCGATGGCTTGCAAATCTTGGCTGACGCCCCAGCCAGTCAAGCGATGGCGGAATTAGCTGATCCAGAACAAACCCTCTATATGGTGCCAGCTTTCACAGGCCTTGGTGCACCATATTGGGACTCTGAATGTCGCGGCGCGATTTTTGGTTTAACCCGGAATTCAGGTCCAAATGAATTCGCAAAAGCAGCACTTGAATCTGTTGGCTATCAAACACGTGATTTAATAGAGGCAATGCAGGCAGATGGAGCTCCACAAGGCAATGAAAGCGTACTGCGTGTAGATGGTGGGATGGCAGCAAGCGATTGGACCATGCAATTCCTCGCCAACATTCTTGGTGCCTCTGTGGACCGCCCAAGTGTACTTGAAACTACTGCCCTTGGCGCAGCATGGCTAGCTGGGATGAAGGCCGGGCTCTATCCATCACAGATGGAATTCGCTGAACTTTGGTCCGGGGCAACTCGCTTTAAACCACAAATGGACACTTCCATACGTAATGACAAATATGCAGGCTGGAAAGATGCGATCAAACGGGTTTTGACAACTCCACAATAGCATCTGCTACATCAGCCGTTTCCATAGCTGGGCTGCCCCGCTCCAGCCGCAGTTTGTGAGCGAGGCTTAACACATCACTGTGGGTTTTACCTTGGGGTGGATTAAACTTGTAGCTTGCCAGCTCCACCAAGAGACCAAGCGGGTCCCGAAAATACAAACTGTCCATAAAACCACGATCCTTGATGCCGCTGGACCCAAAATTATGCCCCTTAAGCCGCTCTTCCGCCAAACGAATAGTTGCCTGCGCAACCCAAAACGCCAAATGGTGCAAGGATCCTGGCTGCTGCGTCAGCTTCTGGCCCGATAGCTTGCGGCTCTCCTCCGTGAATACGGTTAACGTCCGACCGTCACCCGTGTCAAAGTAAAGATGATTGATCGAAGGCTCATCCAAATTTGGCTGTTCAAAAATCAAAGGCATGCCAAGCACCCCTTCCCAGAAATCTACAGATGTTTGACGATCCGCGCCATTGAGTGTGATGTGATGAATGCCTTGTACTTGAACAGGTGTCATATCAGGTCTCCTAGTTTGAACCCTCCTTAGTTCAGACAGAGGACCTCGTCACCAAAGCACACTGAATTTGACTGTTCGTCTCCAAAGAACAACGCAAAACGTTTCTTTGTTCCTCCAGCGCTCAAACTACCCTTCAGCAGCAATCCCCTGCATCACGCCAAGGAACAAGGCCACTTCAGCCTCGGTGTTGTAGTGACACATAGACACTCGGACACAAGTCTGTAGTCCAAGTGGATCCAGGATATTGCCAGAATAGTGATCCGCCTTGCGCACATGGGTCCGTATCCCCTGATCATTCAACGCAGTCACAACTTCTTGCCCAGTTTTGCCTTTAACGGTCAGTGACACAAGTCCCTCACGCAAGGGATTGTCAACGCCACCGATAACGGAGACACCATCTATGTCTGCAACACCTTTAAGATTGCCAATACCGTGCAGCATCGCATCCGTCAGGTCTTTCTCATGTTTGTGGATCGCAGTTCCAGCTGCCACGATGCGTTCGCGGCGATCTTTCGAGTTGCACACTTGCGATCCCAACCAATCAAAGTAATCGACTACATCCGAAAAGGTAGCATAAGCTCCCGTATCCCGCGTGCCAAACTCCCAACTTTCCGCAGGTCCATTGATTAACATATCATGATCCATCACCTCCAGCCTTCCTGATACCCACGCCACGCCGTAGCCATGGCGTGAAAATACCTTGTAAGGCGATACGGCATATCCATCGACACCATAAGCTGCCAGATCAAGCTGCCCATGGGCTGCGTGTTGAATGCCATCAACAATGATCAAACACTTGGGCGCGCGCGCTCGAATAACAGCCGCCACTGCGGCCACATCCACAGCCATCCCCGTCACCGGAGATGTGTGCAAAATCGTCGCCACGCGCGTATCCGATGAAATCAGTGGCGCGTAATCTTCCGCTGAAACAGACCCCGTTTCAACGTTATGCGGAACGGAAACGTATTGTTTGCCTGTGATAGCTGCCCAGCGAATGGCGGCGGATCGAGTCGCAGGGTGTTCCAAAGAACTCCCAACAACATTTCCTCCCTCTGCACTTTCCACCACCGCAGTGCGGATCATTCGAAACAACAGTTCTGTTCCACTTTCCCCAACAAAAAAATGTCCAGACGGCGCGTTAAACATTACGGCCATATCATCCTTCGCCTTAGCGATGACCTGCATTAATTTCGCTGCGGCTACGTTATCGCGTCCCTGATTGTCTGGAATGGCGGAGTAAAACGTGGAAGTCACAACCGCAGATTTTAACGTCAGAGCACCACCCGCATTTTCAAAAAATACCCGGTCACCCTGAAACGGGCAATTGTCTACATGTGCAAACCGTGCACGGATTTCATCTATCAAACCGTTTTTAGAAAACATTTAGGCCCCCGAGTGCTACGATTTCACAAAGCGTACTGAAGGCCTAAATTCAAGTAGTTTTATTTAGATTACTTACGCTATCCGCCGCCCATCACCCGTGGCAACCACAGAACTAGCTGTGGGAAGACCAGCAATAATATCAGGCCGGTTAACTGCACTAGCATGAACTGCATCATGCCAATATAAATATCTTTCAGGTCCCAATTCGGAACAACCCCTTTAAGGAAGTAAGCGGACAACGCCACAGGCGGACTGAGCCACGCAGTTTGCAGATTTACGGCCACAAGAATGCCAAACCACACCATCATATCATAACGGCTCAACCCGTGCAGATCCAACGCATGAACAACAGGCAGTAAGATCGGCACAACAATCAACACGATTGGAACCCATTCCAAAGGCCAGCCCAGCAAAAAGATCAACGCCATCACCAGCAAAAGCATCAGATAAGGCGACAAATCCATGCCAAGCAGCAGTTGGGTCATTAGCTGCGGTGTACCCAGCGCGCTAAATTCCGCACCAAAGAAGTTGGACGCCGCCACCAAGAACATAATCAATACAGTGATTTCTAGCGCCTTAATTAAGCTGTCAAAAAAGCCTGCAAATGAAAATTTTCCATATCCAATAGACAGGAGGATCGCGCCAAAGGCACCCATCGCCGCCGCTTCAGCAGGTGTCGCAAAACCGAGTAGAATAGATCCAAGAGCAAATGAAATCAGGATTGTTGGAGGCATCAGACCCGCAAAGAACTCATCCCATAGCGATGCAAAATAGAAATCTTCATTCGCTCCCCTGCTGTAAATTGAGCGGCCCAAAAAGGCTAAAAGAGCGATAAAAGCTGCAAGTATAATGGACATAATGGACATGCTGCCATCCGCACCCATATTGGCAAATATCAAGTAAAAATGGAACAAAACTGCGAATGGCAACACCAAACGCAAGACTGGTAGTTTGCGATAGGCTTGATAAGTAATAGCCAGCACAATTAGTAGCACAAACAATCCACCAAACGGGATCACCGTGCCAAAGGCCCCGCTAAGGCCCAAGCCAAATACACGACAAACAGTCAGAATTCCAAGACAGATCAGCGCGACCTCTGCTCCATAAAACTTTGATGTTTCGGGTTGATCTTCTTCCGAAAGGATTGGCCCTAAATTGGGGTTCAACCAACATCGTCCAAGCGTGTACAAGAGGTACAGAGTTGCCAAAATAGCGCCAGGCACAAACGCTGCTCGGAATAAGTCAAGCGTGGATACTTCCAACACCGGACCCATCACAATCAACATAATTGACGGTGGGATCAAGATACCCAACGTACCACCAGCAGTGATCGTGCCAGCAGCTAGCCGCACATCATAACCGGCACGGCTCATCGTGGCGCCAGCCATGATGCCCAGCATAGTCACAGAAGCGCCAACGATACCAGTAGCAGCCGCAAAGATCGTGGATACAATTAAAACAGCAATGAACAACGCACCACGCACACGGGACATGATCAGCTGAATGGATAAAAACAAGCGTTCCATGAGGCCCGCACTTTCCATCACGATACCCATCAACACAAACAACGGCACTGCCATCAACTGATCGTTTAACATTGTCGAGTTCGTGTTCAGTGTCATCAGCAAAGTGGTTAATTTAAAATTTGCCCCCCATATGCCAAAAACAAACCCAAGAAAAATTAAGGTGAAAGAAATTGGGAACCCAATGAAAATTACAAAAAGCATTGCACCAAGCATGATCAAACCGATAGTAGGCTTAGAAAGCTCTGGCCGTGCGGACATCATATCCGTGAACCCAGCACCGCCTGGCACTAAATCAGGCATGAAGATTGCTAGCGTCAGCCACAACAATCCAACCAAATAAACAGGCAAGAATATTATAAACTTTCGTTCTTGATCCTTACCCATCTTGTGGAAAGCACGGAAGATTTCAGGCAAGCCTTGCAACAGCAAGAGTGCGCCGCCGATTGGCATCGCAATCCGTGCAGGCCACAGAATGGGTTGCCAAGCACTATCGAGTGCCAACTTTTCACCAGCACCTAAGGATGCTTTAAATGCTGCCCAAAGGCCTACAGGCGTGTCACCAGAATTTGCTGTTACCCCTATGGCCTCCCACCAATCACCAATTGAAACGTTGGAGCCGGCAAATGAAGTCCACCAAAACTGTGTTGCTACAACAGTAAAAAAGATCATGGAAGGAATAAAGAACATAAGATACGCTACCGCATCCATTGTGGCCTGTGTTTTATCAGACCAGTTCCGATAGAGGAAGTCAGCTCGAATATGTACACCACGCATCAAGCCATAACCTGCACCCGCCATCCACAATACACCCGCAATCATGCGGCTAAGATCGTAAGCCTGTAACGTTGGTCCCAGGCCCAAATTACGAGCAAATTCTTCAAACCCAGCATTTTGTAGAATGATAAAAGAGTTTCGAGAAAACACTTCCCAAACGACAACTGCTATTAGGGGCACCATCATGAGGGCTATGATCTGACCCGCACGATAATTCATCGTATCGATGACTGCTGTGATCGGACGCTGCCATGGCGTCATATCCTCGGGTGTTTCGCCTGGTGCTTCAGAGCGACGCTCCGCAATCAACTCATCAGCAATTTCCAGATCTTCTGGGATCGGTTCTTCAGCAGCCATGTTCAATTTCCCTATTATCTGCCATTTTGATGGCTTCTTTTTTTATAAAACCAATGCACTCAATAGGCTTTGTAAAAAAAGAAGCGCGGGGCCTAAGAGGGCCCCGCACTGGAAAATTTATCTTACTTCAGTGAGTCTGCGTGAGCTTTACCCAAAGAGGCATTAGACGCTTGGGCGCCAGCCCAGAAAGGAACAGCAATGTCAGCAAAATCCTTCTGTGATTGCCATACTTCTGCGAAGAATGCGTTGTCATCAGCAGCCGCTTGCAAAGACTTTTTAGCAGCAGCCATGTACTCTGTGAAATAGTCAGCAGGTGTATCCTCAAGGATCACGCCGTGGTTATCTGTCAAATCCTTCAAAGCCTTACCGTTTTCATAAATACGGTAGGACATAGACTTAGACAAAGAAGCGTTTGCAGCAACCTCCAAGGCCATCTTCTCTTGATCAGACAGACCGTTGTAGAAATCACCGTTTACATACATATCGGCGTTTACAACGACCTGGTGCAAGCCCTGAAGATAGTAATGCTTCAGAACTTTTTGGAAACCAAACACTGAATCAGGCTTTGGGCAGCACCATTCGGCCGCATCGATTGTACCTTTTTCTAGAGCTGGGAGGATGTCACCACCACCCATGGCTACAGCTGGGACACCGATTTCAGCATAAGCCGCGCCAACCATACCTGGAGGAGCCCGGAAACGCATCTTGCGGAAATCATCCATTGATTTGATCGGCTCAGGGAACCAACCCAATGCTTCTGGACCAACTGGCTGAAGCATGAAACCTTTAACGTTTACACCCATCTCGTCCCACAAACGGTCATACAGCTCTTTGCCACCACCGAACTGGAACCAAGACAAGAATGCAATATTGTCCATGCCAACGCCGGCACCCGCAACAGGTGCCCCGAACAGGTTTGCTGCAACATGTTTACCACCCCAGTAGTGTGTCCATGCAAAGCCACCTTCAACCAGGCCCGCGTCAACCGCGTCCATAATGTCACGCGGTCCAACAACCGCACCCGCTGGTAGAACTTCGATCTTCAAAGAACCACCCGTCAGGGCGGCAACGTCTTCGCCGAATGCTCTCAGCATGACAACTTCGTCAGCTGTTGTCGCTAGAACGGATTGAATCCGTAGTACTTTTTCCGCAAATGCGGCAGAAGCAAATAAGGATGCTCCCACAGCTGTGGCTACGGCACCCTTTGCTAAAGTTTTTAAAGTGAACATAGTGTTCCTCCCTAGTTTAACCTTCTTATTTACAGGTCAGCACCCCGAAGGCAGCAAGTCCAGACCTTATTCAAGCGGGTGAGCCGTTAACACAGCCAGTTCATCCGTTGAAAATTCTTACCGATGTAAGCCTAATGATGCCCCTTTCCTGTGGGCCAGCCCTCTATCCATCCTAGCATTGGTCCAATGCCCGTTTCGTAATCCACCACTCCACGGTAGAACATTTCGACAGCCACGTAGACCAGAACAATAAGACCCACCCATGAAATCCAAGGGTAAGAGGTCAGCAACTTCATAATGAGCGTCGCAGCGAAGGCCATAAGAACGATCGCCAAACCCAAACCGAACACCAACATCGTAGTATCGCCATCCGCGATTGCAGCCACTGCCAGCACATTATCGAGTGACATGGATACATCCGCGATCGTGATAGACAAAAGCGCAGACGCCATCGTACGTCTGGGCGGTCCAGTATACCCCGATTCCATATCATTAGCATCACCCAGCGCTTCTGCGGCATGGATATCTGCTCCTTCGCGGATTTCCACAAACAACCTCCAGCAAACCCAAAACAACAACAACCCTCCGATAAAGAGGATCCCAGGAATTCCAAGGAGCTTGGTTGCAATAACGGCAAAGACAATCCGCAAAACGGCTGCAATTACCATCCCGTATAAAATGGCCTTTTTACGCAGCTCTGGTGAGAGTCCAGCAGCAGCCATGCCGATAATCAGGGCGTTATCACCTGATAAAATCAAATCGGCAATAATAATTTTACCAAAATCTAGTGCGACATCAATCATGCGGCCGCATCCTCCAAAATCATGCTCGCAACCTTTTCACCAATCATAATGCAAGGTGCATTTGTGTTTCCGCTTGTAATGGTTGGCATGATGGACGCATCAGCCACCCGTAAACCTTCAACCCCGTGAACCCTCAAACTGGGGTCAACAACCGCCTGATCATCTTTGCCCATTTTACAAGTACCTGTTGGATGATAAATCGTGACCGATGCTTGCCGCGCCCAATTCAGTATTGCATCGTAGTCGCCCATGGCAACACCATCACCCGGCGCGTGCTCTTCGGTGATATACTTAGAAAGCGGATTAATTCGGGAAATTTTCCGCGCTATTTCTATCCCGGCCACAATGGTTCGTTGATCTGTTTCCGTCGACAAATAGTTTGGATGGATCGCAGGATGATCACGCCAATCGCTTGATATCAGCTCCAAATGCCCCGCACTTTCGGGGCGCATCTGCAAAACAGAGGCTGTAAAACCGCTGAATTTATGTGGTCCATCAGAAGGTTTATCTGCACTGAAAGGTTGAATGTGAAACTGTATATCTGGTGTTGCGAGACGTTCATCAGTCTTGAGGAACCCTGTGCCGAGACTCGCCGCCATCGCCATTGGCCCAGATTGGGTTGTAAGAAACCGCAAGCCAATCAGAGCCTGCTTGAAAATACTGTCAATTTCTACGTTAATTGTGCTGAGCGTTGTTTTAAAAACGGGCCGAGCCTGCAAATGATCTTGTAAGTTTTTGCCCACGCCCGGCAGATGCTTCACGCCAGCGATGCCAACAGATTTTAATTTATCTAAATCACCTACACCCGATAGCATCAAAATTTGTGGAGATCCGATTGAACCAGCACACAGCACAACCTCTTTTCGGGCTTTGATTGTTTTCGATCTACCACGAATATTGGCGACAACCCCGGTCACGCGGCCCTCAGAGATGATGACTTTCTCGGCTTGCGCATGAGTGATGACATCTAAGTTTTTGTTATCTCGTAGAGGTTTTAAATACGCCTTTGCCGAAGAACACCGCAAACCACCACGTTGGGTCAGCTGAAAATATCCAACACCCTCTTGATCCCCACTATTATAATCAGAATTTCTCTTATAACCTGCGGAGACTGCACTTTCGATCCAATAATCAACCAAATCGCGGCCTGCGCGTGTTGGTGATACCGTCAGTGGCCCGCTTGTACCACGATCCTCTGAATCCACACCCTGCCAGCTTTCAGCTTTTTTAAAATAAGGGAGCACATCCTCCCAACCCCAGCCCTCATTACCCATCTGGCGCCAGCCATCAAAATCTTCAGCCTGACCACGAACATAAAGAAGACCATTAATTGAGGACGAACCGCCTAATACTTTACCTCTCGGCCAAGGGATTCCACGTCCATTAAGGCCCGGGTCAGGTTCTGTGTGATACATCCAATCTGTCTTGGGATTTCCCATGGTTTTGAAATAACCAACAGGGATATGGATCCATGGATTCGTGTCTCTACCTCCTGCCTCTAACAGCGCAACAGTACATCGCGCACTCTCAGACAAACGCGCAGCAGCGGCACAGCCAGCAGAACCAGCACCTATGACAACGTAGTCAAACTCCAAAAAATCCTCCCTTTTAACAAAAATTGAGACTTTTTGTCTTGATTTTTGTTAAAATAAGTCTATACAACGATTTGTGGGAATTGCAAAGGAAAAGTCGTGGCTGCTCTGGAGAGAATACCGACCAACCTGCGGATGCTACTTATTCTAGAGGTTGTTGCCCGTTCTGATAAAGCGATGACCCCTACGGAAATCAATGTCGAACTTGGCCTTCCCAAACAAACAGTGCATCGCTTGTGCTCCACTCTAGAAGCCGAAGGGTTCCTAATACGAGCTTCAGACGGCAAGCGAATGCAACCCGCGCGTCGTCTCATTGATGTAGGAGTTGGGCTCGTGCAAGCCAACCGTAATGCAGTCGTGCGCCATCAAGTTTTGGAACAAATCGCAGGACAAGTACACGAAGCTGTAAATTTTGTAGTGCCCCAAGAGACTGGTATGCATTATCTTGACCGCGTCGAAACCGATTGGGCGTTTCGCATTCAGCTACCAGTAGGCACAAATGTACCATTCCACTGCACCGCTAGTGGAAAAGCATACATGGCTTCGCTTCCACCATCGGCACGTCGCGCTTTTGTTAACAGCCTAGATTTAAGGCCCCTGACACAGAAAACCCATACAGACCCAGAAACTTTACTTGAGGAACTTTCGGAGACGCGTAAACGCGGCTATGCAATTGATAATGAGGAATTCATGGATGGCATGGTTGCGCTAGCTGTGCCAATCACAGACACGTTGGGGCGGTATGTGGCGTCTTTGGCTATGCATGGTCCAAGTCAAAGGATGAACTTGGGAAAAGCAATTGATGAACGCAACGTACTTCTGGATGGCGCGAAACGATTGCAAAACATTATATTCGGTTAATTTGGGCGTAGCACGATTTTGGGTGCGGCCACGTTACCCGCCAAAATATCTTTAAACGCTTTTACGCCACCATCGAGAGGGCGTTCTTCGATCCAATCAAGCGCACCAAAAATACCATCAAAAATTCCTTGCGCCGTATCGCAAAAATCCTGCGCCGTGTACGTATAAGTTCCGATGAATGTTACTTCTTGCAACGTCATGCGGCGCACATCCAAACCTTCGAAACTGTCACCCAGACCCACGTGAACAACTACACCACCCGGAGCCACGATCATACTCGCTGCTTTGCGTGTGTGCGAAATTCCCACACAGTCGATAATAATATCATAATCTTCGCCTGCATTTTCTGGCTCACAAACGCGAAAATCGCCCAACGCGCTTAACATGCCATGACGGACGGTGTTAATCTCAGCAATAGTTATTTTTTTTGCACCCATTGCCCGAAGACTCAGCGCAGATCCAACACCAATTGCACCACCACCTTGAACAAGACATCTTGCCTCCGCCAAATCGCAAAACAAAGCACCTACGCCAACCCGGGCAGCGTGCCAACAAACGGCAATCGGTTCAGCTAATGCGGCATGTTCGATTGCAACGCCATGTGGCACTTCAACAAGATTTCGTTTCGGCATGACCAATTGCTGTGCAAAAGCTCCTTCGCGGGGCTGCATCGAAATAATCTGACGCGACTGGCAAAGGTTTTCACGCCCTTCCAAGCAATATCGACACATTTGACAGGTCACCAGCGGGTTCACAGTCACATTTTTGCCCGCCATCGGCCCACTCAAAACTTGACCTGCTGCCTCGTGACCAAGGATGAGAGGCGCAGGGCGGCGTTCATCGTGGCCAAGATAAGCGTGCATGTCGGACCCGCAAATGCCAACAGCATCTACGCGGATCAAATTGTTGTCCCCACTCGCTTTCAAATCTTCCCGCTCGTGAATTTCGAGCGTTTTTGGACCAACATAAACAAGCGCTTTCATCGCATAGCTCCCTCTCAAAACAAGCCTATATGCCCTAAAAATATAATAGGCCTTTGATAATCATCCTGATTTATGTGTTTCAGGAAAGAATACCTTGTATGGCCATGCGCCATACTCTAGCCGTGTGGCGTCAGGTCAAAATTTTCAGTTGGGTAGTATTTGTGCAACCGTACGTCAGCCGCCCGTGCGTGACCCTCCATCCCTTCGAGTCGTGAGATCCGTGCCGTAGCTTCAGCCACCCGCTTAGAACCATCACGCGTAGAACGCTGCCACGTCACAACCTTCATATATTTATGCACGGACAAACCACCTGTATAGCGTGCAGAGCCTGAAGTTGGCAGCACATGATTCGTACCAGAGGATTTGTCACCATAAGAAACTGTTGTTTCTTCACCGAGGAAAAGAGAACCATAGCATTGCAGATTGTCGAGCCACCAATCAAGGTCAGTCGCCTGCACCGTAAGGTGTTCTGGAGCGTAGTCATCTGAACACGCTGCCATTTCAACACGATCGCTACACACGATGACTTCGGCATAGTCGCGCCACGCAGCCCGGGCATTGTCACGGTTCAATTCTGGCAATTCTTCAATCAGTTCTGGTACACGTGCCATGACCTTTTCCGCAAGCGGCATATCGTCAGTGACCAACCAAACAGGGGAATTATAGCCATGCTCAGCTTGGGAGACTAAATCCACTGATACAATTTCCGCATCTGCATCCTTATCCGCTAAGATCAAGCTGTCAGTTGGGCCAGCAATCATATCGATACCCACCCGGCCAAACAGGATACGTTTGGCTTCAGCTACAAACTGGTTGCCCGGGCCGACAATGATATCAGCTTCAGGCAGATCGAACAGGCCAAACGTCATAGCTGCAACGCCTTGAACACCGCCCATCGACAATATCTTATCAGCTCCACATAAATCCGCGGCGTAAATGATTGCAGGGGCAACACCATCCTCGCCTTGGGGTGGAGAACATGCTGTGATGTGTTGAACACCGGCTACCTTTGCAGTGGTGACAGTCATCATGGCCGATGCGATGTGGGAATAACGCCCACCGGGCACATAACAGCCAGCAGCACGAACCGGTATTGTTTTCTGGCCTTCGATCAGGCCTGGACGCACTTCTAGTTGGAAGTCTTGCATCGACTCTTTCTGCGCTGTGGCAAAATGCTTAATATTCTCGTGTGCAAAGGCAATATCATCTTTTAGCTTTTGAGGTACTTTAGCTGAGGCTGCTTCGATCTCCTCCCTGCTCAAAATCAAAGCACCATGGTAGTTGTCAAATTTCTCAGCGTATTTCTTGGCTGCTGTTTCGCCCCCCTCCTCTATTTCATTCAGAATACCGCGCACAGTGTCATGCACAGACGCGCTGTCTGTTTTCGAAGTCTTCGGTGCTTTTTTTAGGTAGGTGCGTGCCATTGGTAGGGCTCTTTCAAAGTTGAGAGGTTTGATGCGTCATGAAGCATAGGACGGCTCCCACACAAGCAGACACCTGGAGTTTAGGAGAATCCGAAACTGTGTTTTGGAGATAGAGCTGTCTTTCGGGTGAACAGTTTCCGCTATTTCCCTCCTTATTTTAGAACTTAAAAGGAGCTAACCATGCCATGTAAACATTAGTTTAAAGATTTTTCATTATCTTCAAAAGCGGCTATCGATGTTGATGTAATTCTCCGGACCTGGCGCGCCTGCCACAAAATGGTTGCGCTCAAAAGCTGAGCCGGAACACCGCTTATCTCGTGGTATATCCACTCAAATTATTATTGCACACTACTTTTGAAAATCGTTGTTTCAAAACTGCTGCCCTCACTTCAACGCGAAGTATTCTCAGAGTACTCCTTGATATCGATTTTTACTTTCAAGTTAGAAAAATTATACTTAGCTTTGATAAAATATTTTAGAAACATCTATTGTCAGAACGTCTACTTCTCACATTTGCGTGGCTCAATGCAGCAAGTTATGCATGATGAAATTATTATAAACTCGAAATTTGTTGAAAAAATCGTGTTTAATACCTTAGAAAATTCTTTCGCAAACACTAAGAATACTTTTCAAATACAGTGCAGTATTTCAACGCCCAGCGCCGCAATAGTTTTTGCTGCATAGCTTTGGAACGGTTTCGCCAAGCTCTACTGCCTGCTGGTCGTTCACGATCAGCTTTCTTTATTTTAGCCCGCTTAATCATATCAGCAGTAAAAATAGCGAAGGTGAGCTTTTGCCCATTTTTTCCAACAATGTATCCCGCAAGTGCGCTGGTAAAATTTAGCGTTCCAGTCTTTCCGGACACGGTAACGCCCTCAATCGGGGCAAGGCGCCCTTTTGAATTCAAAAGTTTGATTGTCTTCAGTGCTGGAGGCAATGGACCGTCGCGATTAGATCGTGTAAGGACCTGTACCATCTGATTGGCGCTTACACGACTGGCGTCACCGAGGCCTGAGTGGTCTACGAATTTGACCCCTTTTATCCCATAAGTTTGCTCCAGCCAAACCGCCATTTCTTTACCAGAATTATTTAAAGTTTTGATCAAAGCGCGCCGCCGCTGTGTAGCGGTCAGGCCCATAATCTCAGCTGTCAAATTTGTAGAAAATTTAAGCATAGACTTTGACTGATCCAACAAAGTCTCGCTTACCTCTTGTGCGACAACCGTGCCATTTGGCAGTGTTTTAGCAATTTTTGCATGAGGTAATTGCACGCCTTGTTGCGCAGCAACGAACCTGAAGACCTCGCCAACATACGTCTCGATGTCGCGAACGGGCAACCATCGTCCACCACCGGCACCTAGAGCATCGCGCATAACAGACCAGTGCTCCACGTTGCCACTGTCTTTGTATGTAAACAGGGGCGCTTGACGGTCGACGATAGACATCTGAATGCCGCGGACGGGTGGCCGCATACGCCTTGTTCGCGCATCTATCGTTGTTGAATAACCGCTGCTTATTCTCTTCCATTCAAAGTAAACACGGTTAAAATTCAAGTTCAGCCCAGACAAAGACGGATTATAGCCGACATAAACTGGTTGCGTGTCATCAATGACGCGTTGATAAGGCAAAGCGCCAGCAAAAATACGTAATCTTCCTGTGACCCCCTTTATCCCATACTGTGCTACGCCGCGTGCTAAATTTGACAGCATGTCACTGTCACAATGCGGATCACCACCACCTGCCACAACCAAATCACCTTGCACGATTCCACCTTCCACCGAACCTGTCGCAATCACTCGTGTGGCATAACGGAAACTACTTCCGAGATGATGTAACGCATAAAGCGCAGTTACTACTTTCGTAACACTTGCAGGCGGCAACGATGTGTTTGGTGTCAAAGACTCCAAAATACGCCCCGATTCATCAGCGACTGCAATACTCACGCTTCCTGACAGCCCAGCGTCAGCAATAACTTTGAGAAGGTCCTTTTCGGGATGTTCCGCGTTAGTCTTTTCCACGCCACGTAAAGGGCGCTTTTTTGGACGTAGAGACGTTTTAGGAGCCTTTGCAAACACAGGAATTGCTGCCGTGGCCAATAATGCAGAAATTAAAAATCGTCTCGTAACCATTGATCACTCAAACTGTACTGCCCCGTGAAGGGAGTTTAAATCCAGAGCCTATGCTTTGGAAACATCCCAATCACTACTTGTGCGGATTTGGGTGCTGGATAAATCGACCATAGGCCCGCTCAGCATGCACCATGAAGGTGCTTTGCGAATTGGTAATACTTCCGCGGTGCTAGCGCTAACACGGTATTGCGCATACCGTCTTGCGGTCTGCGATCCAAGTGCCGTCAACTGCTGGCCTGGGCGCGCCATTACGCCAATCGGAACCGTTTCCATAATCCAATTCCAATCCTTCCAACGATGAAAGCTCGCAAGACTATCAGAACCCATCAACCACACAAAGCGCACTCCTTTGTAACGTGGCAACAAAGCCTGTAACGTTGCAGCAGTATATCGCGTCCCGAGCCAAATTTCGAAATCTGTGACTAGAATCCGCGGATCATCCACCAGATCAAGACAAGCCTGAACCCGCCGCCCAATCTCTACAGGTCCACGCTTTTTGAGTGGATTACCAGGCGTTACCATCCACCACACCCGGTCAAGATGAAGCCGCTTTAATGCCTGTTTCGTAATGTGCAAATGCCCAGCATGTGGAGGATCAAAAGATCCACCTAGAAGGCCAATTCTCTGACCCTCCGTGGCAAAGGGAAATGGAGCTATCATGTGAAATCAAACCTCAATAGCCTAACAAATAACGCACAATCATTTGGCACACCACCCCTCACCACGCGTCAACATACCGCCCACTCGGAATACACGCTCCTGCCGTTGTAAATGCACGGTCTATGAAGGCTCTTGTCTCGCTTGGATCAATTACCGCATCAAACTCCAACTGGCTGGCCGCATTCAAAGCCTTACCTTTTTCATAAAGCCTATCAACCAAACGCTGATACTCTTTTGCCCGCTCATTCTCATTTTTTATTGCCGCTAATTGTTCTCGATGACCAAGACGTACTGCGCCCTCTAACCCCATGGCGCCGACCTCTCCCGTCGGCCAGGCTGCGCAAAAATGAGGTCGATCAAATCCGCCACCTGCCATTGCCATTGCACCCAGCCCATACCCTTTACGCAAAATTATAGTCACTAGTGGCTGCTCAAAATGAGCTCCTGCCAAAAACAATCTTGAAATATGGGCGACCTGACCTGTAGTCTCAATTTCTGGTCCAACCATGAAGCCGGGGGTATCACACAACGTGAGAACAGGCACCCCCCAAGCGTCACAAAGCTGCAAAAACCGCGCGCCCTTATCGCCTGCCTCCGAATCAATCGCTCCGCCTAGATGCAACGGATTATTAGCCAAAACCCCAATCGCACGCCCATTTATCCGCGCAAATCCTGTGATCATTCCAATCCCAAACCCGTGACGCAGCTCCAGCCAAGATCCTTGGTCTACTACAGCTTGCACGGCAACGCGCATATCATAGGCTTTGGTACGATCAGCGGGCACTATTTCACGCAATGCATCAGTAGCGCCCTCTCCAGAATCAGCAATTTCTGAAATTCCTAACAACCGTTTGGTTGCGGCAACACCATCAATTTCGTCTGCCACGACCAAATCATGTAAACCATTCTTGTCTTGAACATCCGAAGGTCCAATTTCCGTTGGTTTAACAACGCCAAGGCCACCACCCTCAATCATCGCAGGGCCACCCATGCCAACAAAACTGTTTTTGGTCGCGATTCTTACGTCACAGACGCCAAACAGCGCCGCATTTCCAGCAAAGCAGTAGCCAGCGACTATCCCTATCTTTTGGCCCTTATGTGCAGCAAAATTACGGAAGGATGTGATGTTGAGCCCAGCCGTGATGAAATGTGCCACATCGTAATCATTGGGACGCCCACCACCACCTTCGGCAAATAGGACTATCGGCAACCCGTCTCGCCCAGCAACTTCAATCAAACGATCCATCTTCTTGTGGTGGTAAAATCCCTGTGTCCCCGCCAAAACCAT
>DLZA01000312.1:541-4478 GCA_003447515.1 Paracoccaceae bacterium | reverse complement strand
TGCCAATGGCGGTTTGATCATTTATGATTATAAATCTGGTTCTCCACCGTCAGAACAAGAGGTCAAATATTTCAAGAAGCAATTGAAATTAGAAGCCGCAATTGCGACGGTTGGTGGCTTCAAAAATATACCTGCGGCAACGCCAAGCAGATTGGAATATATCGGGTTGAGCGATAAATATATGAGTAATGAAGGCGAGGTACGCGAAGAACCAATTACACTACGAGATGCACAGGCTGTTTGGATAGAATTTACAGAATTAATGACTGCTTACGCGGATCCTCTTAAAGGTTTTCCAGCACGGCCAAGAATGCAGAAAATGGGCTTTGCATATGAGTTTGATCACCTTGCCCGCAAGGGCGAATGGGAAGAGAGTGATATACCTGTAGATATACCTGTTGGTAGTGTTTCACGATGAAATTCAATAATGCAACTCTGGCCCAGGTTCGTGCAGCACAGCCTGATTTGTCAACTTGGGTGAGGGCAAATGCAGGGTCTGGAAAGACACGTGTTCTAATCGACCGTGTTGCACGACTGCTATTGCATGGAACTATCCCACAGAAAATTTTATGTCTTACCTACACGAAAGCTGCTGCATCGGAAATGCAAAACCGTTTATTCGAACGATTGGGCGAGTGGGCGATGATGCCTGACAGAAAGTTGCGAGAGGCTTTGGCAGAACTTGGCGAGGATTATCACCGAAGCAGTGACGATTTGCGTAATGCAAGACGGTTATTTGCAAATGCGCTAGAAACACCAGGCGGGCTCAAGATTCAGACGATCCATTCTTTCTGTGACAAACTACTGAGGCGGTTCCCACTAGAGGCTGGAGTATCACCGCAATTTGAGATTTTAGAGGGTCGTCAGGCAAAAGTACTCCGGGCAGAGATCTTAGAAGAAATGGCTTCTGAAAGGAATCAACCAACCATCGATCAGCTAGCACGGTTTATGTCTGGGCTGGAACCAGATGAACTCTTGTCTGAGATTGCGAGCAAGCGAGATGCATTAGATATTGCACCTGTAAATACCCTGTTTCATGCGGTTACACGCAAAAATCCTGATACGTTTTTGGACTATATTCTGGGTCCCAATGGGCGCGATATATTGCAAAAAACAGTGAAAGTTATTCAGACAGAGCAGTCGAATATCAAGCCTGCTGATGCTATTTTTAAAATGATTAACGCGCAGACAGCTGATGCCTATCTAAAGGCTGCACTTGGAAGCTTAATGTTTAAGTCAGGAGCAAAAGCTTTTTCTGCGAAAATTGATGCGCTACCGACACAAGCACACGTTCGCAAAAATCATCCTTTATTGGTTAAGGCGGTCAATGGAATCGCAGAGCGGTCTGCGGAAGCTTACTGGTTGCATGTGAACCACCTTGCGCTGGAGCGAGCGAAAGCTCTGGTTGCATTTTCAGATGCATTTCTGGCACGGTACGATCAACGAAAATTAGATACAGGGCGACTTGATTATGATGACTTAATTGTGCGGGCGGGTGCGTTATTATCACATTCGAGATCAGCGCAGTGGGTGTTGTATAAATTGGACGGTGGCATTGACCACTTACTGATGGATGAGGCGCAGGATACGAGTCCAAGTCAGTGGAAAGTTGTCAAGCTATTAACCGATGAGTTCACGGCGGGGGACAGTGGGCATAACACTAAACGAACCCTGTTTATCGTGGGAGATGAAAAACAGTCAATCTATTCCTTCCAGGGAGCAGACCCTGCACAGTTTGAAGTGATGCAAAAACGGTTCTCTGATCGTTTGGCTGCGGTGGATCAGAAATTAGAGAAACGGGATTTGGCATTTTCGTTTCGCTCTGCCAATCCTATTTTACAGTTAGTGGACAAGGTGTTTGACAGTGAGGCAGGTGCAGCGTTTCACAAACAGTCACTGCACCGTCCGTTCTTCACTGATCTGCCAGGACGTGTTGATCTCTGGCCATTTGAAGAGAAAATCAAGACTGAAGATGACACACCTTGGTTCAAGCCTGTGGATACGCCAGAACCTGATAACCCACAGATTATTTTGGCCTGTAAGGTCGCAAATTGGGTTGAAAATTTGTTGGCGTCAGGTCGGGAATTACCAGGTAAAGGCCGCGCAATACGCCCAAGTGACTTCTTAATACTAGTTCAGGGAAGGAGGCCAATATTCCACAATATCATCCGGGAACTCAAGACACGTGGTTTACCCATTGCAGGGGCTGACCGCTTAAACGTTGGGCAAGAGCTAGCGGTGCGGGATGTACTATCTTTGCTAAAATTTGCCGACCTACCAGAGGACGACTTGTCACTAGCAGAGGCGCTGCGTTCGCCACTATTAGGTTTCAGTGAAGATGATCTGTTTCGTGTAGCACATGGACGTGGAAACAAAACCATTTGGCAGAATTTACGGGACAATTTTGCTCAGCAATATTCCAAGCAGATAGAAATTTTGCTCAGCATTTCAAACAGCGTAGATTTCCTACGACCATTTGAATTAATTGAAAGGATTTTGACACGATTTGGTGGGAGGCAAAAAATCCTTTCGCGGTTGGGACTAGAGGCTGAGGACGCGATTAATGAACTGTTGTCACAGGCAATGCGGTATGAGCAGTTGGAAGCACCAAGTCTTCCTGGATTTCTGAACTGGTTTGCCGCAGGCGAGGTCGAGATTAAACGCGAAATGAGTGCTACAGCAGGCCAAATTCGGGTCATGACCGTGCATGGGTCCAAAGGGCTCGAAGCACCGATTGTGATCTTGCCCGACACCGAAGTGCGCGCGGGCAAACGCGATACATCACAAATTATGCCACTAAATGAGGGTGGATTTCTATGGAAATCATCCAAAGACATGGCGCCAGTGGCACAAATAGAAGGAACAACAACTGCAAAAGAGCTTTCCAAACAGGAGCAAATGCGGCTGTTATATGTAGCCCTCACGCGGGCAGAGCAGTGGTTGATTGTTGCAGGTGCGGGGAACTCAGGCAAAGACGCGTCATCAAGTTGGTATAATCTGGTCGAAGACGCAATGCAGAAAAGCGATTTTCTACCGACTGAACATACCGAAATACCCGGCATAGGTAAATGTTTAACAATTTCACACAACTGGTCTGAAAAGAAATGTCAGGCTAGATTAAGTTCTGAGACACCACAAACATCCCTTCCAAATTGGGCGGCACGCACCGCACCTGTGATTACGAATTCCCCTGCACCATTTTCACCCAGTAGCTTGGACGGTGCAAAAATTATTTTGGGTGGCAATGGCGTGGATCAAAATGCTGCCATGCGCAAAGGGCGCCAAGTACATATTTTGTTGGAGCATTTGGCAACATCAGCTCCTGCGCAACGGCGAGATAAAGCACTACAACTGTTAGTTGGAGACTTTGCGCCAAAGAATAAGACAGAGTTCGAAGCAGTACTAAGTGAGACGATGGACGTTTTGAATGATCCTGCCCTCACGTACTTGTTTGCACCTGGAACACTAGCTGAAGTAGAAATTTCTGCATCCATCCCAGAGATGGGTGGGCGTATCATGCATGGGGTTATTGACCGTTTAGTGGTCACGCCAGATCAGGTTTTTATCGTTGATTTTAAAACAAATTTTCTAGTACCAGATACACCAGATCAAACGCCTATTGGGATTTTACGACAGCTTGGAGCATATCGATCTGCTGTCGTTCAAATGTACCCTGACCGCCCTGTAAGAGCCGCTATTTTATGGACAGCAACACGGCAGTTGATGGCGATAGACCAAAAGATCACGATGCAAGCGCTACAAACAGCTACCATATCTTGACGTTAATGTGCCTGCTTCATAGTTTGACCTCGACTCAATAGATTTTTTTGGAGACAGAAATGACAACAGTATCCGTAACCGACGCGACATTCGCAGAAGAAGTCACTAACTCTAGCATCCCAGTAGTTGTAGACTTTTGGGCAGAATGGTGTGGTCC
>DLZA01000312.1:0-239 GCA_003447515.1 Paracoccaceae bacterium | reverse complement strand
TTTTGGGCAGAATGGTGTGGTCCATGTAAACAAATTGGTCCAGCACTTGAAGAATTGTCAAACGAAATGGCTGGTAAAGTGAAAATCGTAAAGGTTAACGTGGACGAAAATCCGGGCTCTCCAGCACAATTTGGAGTGCGTGGCATCCCAGCTTTGTTTCTGGTCAAAGACGGCAAGGTAGTATCCAACAAAACAGGCGCAGCACCCAAAGCTGCTATACAAGGTTGGATTATTGACAG
>DLZA01000096.1 GCA_003447515.1 Paracoccaceae bacterium | reverse complement strand
TTGCCTCCTGTGTCAATGTTTTACCATGTGTCATATAAACTTTAAGAGGATGGCGAAATAATTTGGAATTAAAGCTGTTGGTGACAATTTAAAATAGCTGTGTGAATGCCGCCTTGATACTATCTTTAAGATTGCAATTAAATTGTTTGGCAGTAATTTTTATCAGATATCCAGAGCGCTTTAATGACGAAAGTTAACCTTTAATCCAATGCAGATTTTTGTAACTGAACCGCGCGTGGCATTGGCTTTGGCTTGTAATGCAGATTGGCAATCAATGGTATTGGAGGGATTTTCTCATGATGCTGTAGGATGCCTTGTTGCGGGCACCAATCGTGTTGAAGGCGTTGTTGCCAAACTTGGTGATCGCGCATCTATAGATGCGTATTTTGATTTGTTTTCAGGGCGCTGGATTAATGTTCTAATTGGAAAATCAACTGTTCAAGTGTTTTTGTCTGATGATAAGGCGGCAAAGTTCTTTGAAAAAGATCGACGGATTGAAGCATTGGTCGCCGCAGATGTTGCAATGATGGTGGATCATCCCACGAGGGCAAATACTCCGATTAATCGTTTGGGATTGGTGATGCGTGCGCGCTCGAACATACGTGCGGCTGATACGGCTGTGCCAGTTGGGTTGCGCAAAGGTTACACTGTTTCAGATGTGGAGGTGCTGGATCAACATTTGCCCTATGCTAAATATTTTGACATGACGGATGTAACGTTGCGCCATAAACGGTTTGATGGGTCTAACTCGGCCGTGATGGTACGGTCTGTTTTGCGTGCAGCCGACGCGGTTACAGTACTTCCTTACGATCCAGTATTGGATCAAGTGGTGTTAATAGAGCAGTTTCGGCCCGGTGCATTTGTGCGAGGGGATCCGAAGCCCTGGGTTTTAGAACCTGTAGCAGGTCGGTGTGATGGAGATGAATCTGTTGAAGAAGTGGCCGAGCGGGAAATGGTTGAAGAGGCGGGGCTGACATTATTGGCCCTTGAATTTGTGGGAAATTATTATCCATCACCTGGTTGTGTATCCGAATATTTATATAATTTTGTTGGGTTGGTTGATTTGTCTTCGGCGCAAATTGGGATGCATGGATTGGAAACGGAGAATGAAGATATTCGCACTCATTTTGTGAGTTTTGTAGATGCTGTTGGTCTGCTTAATAGCGGTGAAGCAGACAATGGGCCATTGATTGTGTCACTCTACTGGTTGATGGCAAATCGCACACGTTTGCGAGCGGCATCAAGCTTTGCTTGAAACCCCAAAGAGTGGAGCTTACTAGTAAGCAACTTGGTTCTAAGGATCTTCCGATGACAATTTACAAAGACTTACCCGATGCAGTTGGCAATACGCCGATGGTCCGCCTAAATAAGGCTTCTGAGATAACTGGATGCGAAATTCTTGGCAAAGCAGAATTTATGAATCCAGGCCAATCGGTTAAGGACAGAGCAGCGTTGAGTATTATAAAACATGCTATTGCGGATCGAAGGCTTAATCCGGGTGGCACGATTGTTGAAGGGACCGCAGGTAACACGGGTATTGGTCTGGCGCTTGTCGGGGCTGCGATGGGATTTAAGACTGTGATCGTGATTCCAGAGACACAAAGTCAAGAAAAAAAAGATATGTTGATGCTAGCAGGGGCGGAACTAGTCCAAGTGCCTGCCAGGCCTTATCGCGATCCCAACAACTTTGTGCGTTATTCTGAGCGACTGGCAATTGAGCTGAACAAGACAGACCCATACGGCGCCTTTTGGGCAAATCAATTTGACAATGTGGCCAACAAGCAGGCCCATATTGATACGACAGCTCCTGAGATTTGGGCGCAGACTGACGGTAATGTAGATGGTTTTATCTGTGCTTGTGGGTCAGGTGGTACGCTGTCCGGTATGTCTGAGGGTCTTCGATCACGGAACAAAGACATCAAGATCGGAATTGCCGACCCTGATGGTGCATCCCTGTTTAATTATTTTGTTAATGGTGAGTTGAAGGCTGAAGGCGGCTCTATCGCTGAAGGTATTGGTCAAGTTCGGATCACGAAGAACTTGGAAGGCTTGACGGTGGATCATGCTTATAACATTTCTGATGCTGAAGGTTTGCCAATTGTGTTTGATCTCTTGCAAGACGAAGGTCTTTGCATGGGTCTTTCATCAGGAATCAACGTGGCAGGCGCTATTCGTATGGCTAAGGATATGGGGCCGGGTCATACGATTGTTACAATTTTGTGTGATTATGGCTCGCGGTATCAGTCAAAGCTCTATAATCCGTCATTTTTAAAAGAAAAAGGTCTGCCCTTTCCAAGATGGCTAGACAGTAAGCGCAGTGATATCCCAACGGTCTTCGAATAGAATTTTTTATTATGCTAATGTAATGAGTTTTTATCAGTCTCCAATACCATATGGTAGGATGCCACGGCTGTTTGGGTCCACCGTAAGATGTCGTTCAAGTGGTGGGACGGAGCGTTGGTGGCAGTTATGGCGTTCACAAATACGACAAGAAATGCCGATTGGCTCAAACGCTTTACGGTTAGAAATGTCGAGGTCATCTGCGTAAATTAGAGTTTTAGCATGGCGAATTTCGCAACCTAACCCAATTGCATAGCGGCGGGTTGGAGCACGATAAGCGCCGCCTGGCTTAGAAACGTCTCGGGCTAGACAGAGGTATTGCAACCCATCAGGTGTTTCAGCTAGTTGTCGAATGAATTGTCCTGGTGTTTCGAATGCACGATGCACGTTCCACAACGGACATGCGCCACCAAAGCGGGCAAACTGCAGGCGTGTGGCAGAGTGGCGTTTGGTGATCGTGCCGGCCTGGTCTACACGCACAAAGAAAAAGGGGATTCCCTTTAATCCTTTACGCTGCATAGTGGAAAGGCGATGCGCTACCTGCTCGATGCTAGCGTTGAAGCGGGCCGCTAGCACTTCAAGGTCATGGCGGTTTTCTTGGGCGGCCTGTAAGAAGTGGCCGTATGGCAAGACGGCAGCTCCTGCGAAATAATTGGCTAGGCCTATTTTGCAGATGGCGCGGGCTTCGGAAGTATGAAAATTGGCGAAATCGAGCGTAGCTTCCAAAAGGTCATTGTGCTCTAGTAAGGCAGTTTGATGGGTAATCTGGAACAAATGACTGGCTTGGGTCGTTTGTGCTGATAGCGTCAGGGTTTTGCTGGCAGGATCATAATGGCGTAGTTTGGCAGAGTTTTCCGTCTTCAAGTGGATGTTGTGTTTGTCCATCAACCAATCACGGGTGGAGCTTAGTGGATTGGGACCAAGGATGCCTGCATCAGCAGCGTAGCTCTCTGCGACGCGATCTATGCTATCAATGTAATTGTCGCAGTAGTGGAAAAAGTCACGCACTTCTTCCCATGGAGAGGGAGAAATGCCGCTATCCTCGCGACCTAAGGCCTCGTCAAGAGAGGCGAGCCGCTCTTGGCCTTGGCGATATGCACGGTGCAGCTCGAGGAAAGCGCGGGCGAGTGCTGGAGCGTTTGATGCCGTAAGTTGCATGTCTGCGATTGGTGTTTGTGCATCAGAGAATACAGGGTCGGCGAGGGCTTCGCGCATGTCGGCAACAATACGTTCAGACTCTCCAACCGAAAGTTGTGTGACGTCAAAGCTGAATTCATGCGCAAGGGCGAGCACCACTGTCGTGCTTATGGGGCGGTGATTGTTTTCCATTTGATTAAGGTAAGGGAGAGATACACCAAGTTTCGAGGCAAAGTCCTTTTGTGTAAGGCCATGTTTTAGGCGGGTTTCACGCAAAGTGACCCCCGCGTAGAGTTTTTGTGCAAGCATTTCGAACACCAATCTTTGCAAGTTTGCGACAGCATTAAGCGGAGTTTGCAAAATTTACAATCGGGGAAGCTATGGGTGTTTGTCACCGCCTCGCATCTGATATTCGACGCGAATGGTGTACAACGCTGCACCCAACCCAAGTAGGCCTGACGCGAGCATAAAGAGGATAAGTGGAGTAACCCCCACGTCTTTACTGAGAAAGAGAACCACTAGCGCTGACATAACGCCGCCGCCTGAAACCATCACGGAACCACCAAGGCCTGCTGCTGTGCCCGCAAGACGCGGGTTGATCGACATCATGCCTGCATTGGCTGAGGGAATAACCATGCCGTTGCCAACGCCGATAAAGGCCGTGCAGCCAAAGAAAGCAAGGGGGTGATCATAGCCTTGCATAACCAACGCAAGTGCCAGGATCATTCCTGCAATTGTAATGACTGTTCCACTTAACAACATACGATAGGTGCCCATTTGCACTGCATAGCGGCCAGATATCAAAGAGCCGCAGAAATACCCCATCGGTCCAAATATGAAGTAGAGACCCAGAGCGGAAGGGGAAAGCCCGTAAACCTCGGTTCCAACAAAAGGAGCTCCACCAAGAAGAGAGAAAAAGGCGCCTGAGGCAAACATATTCGATAGTGCATAGCCCCAAAAACGACGGGACGTGAGCAGTTGAGGATAGAGTTTTACTTGTGCGCTCATGCTGAAAGAGGGTGTTAGGTTCGTTTCACCCATGTCGCGCCAAACAAGAATTAGAACTAGCATACCTAAAATGGCTAGTGTCCAAAAGGGCGCGGGCCAATCAAAGGCCTCCTGGAGGAAGCCGCCAATGGTTGGGCCAGTCATTGGCGCGATGGACATGCCCATTGCGATATATCCCATCAGACTGGCAGCATCTTTGGAGCCCGCGATGTCGCGAGCAGCTGCACGTGAAAGGACGAAGCTGGCAACTACAACAGCCTGGACGGTGCGTGCGGTCACCAACGTAGCGGTGTTGGGTGCGTTTGCGCAAATGACGGAAGCCAGCACAAATATGCTGAATGCCCAAAGTGCGATAGGGCGGCGGCCGAATCGATCTGACAAGGGGCCAATAACTAATTGCAAAACACCGTTTGTGAAAAGGAAACCCGAGAGCAAAAACTGTACTGAAGAAGGTGTAGCGTCAAAGTGCTCTTGAATCGCTGGCATGGAGGGCAGAAAAATATTCATCGATAATGCGCCAAGGGCCGCCATTATCACAAGTGTCGCCATGGTTGGAGGTGTGGTAGGATCAAGAAAACGGGCTTTAGATGGCGTTGTCATAACAAATCGCTATGCTCGAGGCACGCAATTGTCCATATTTGTTTACCTAAAATCAAAATGCCGCAGCGTAGGAACATAAATTAGCTGACGCCAAGGGTATGTCTCACGCTGGGCAATTTTATTTATGATAATTTTGACCGCTAGACTAGGTGTGACAAAACGATGATTGTTACCATAAGGCTGTCATTGGGCCAAGGTCAGTAGCGGTCCCAACGTTTTTAGTTGCTAAGACACATATTGTTTCTGCCTTGTCCAATTCTTAACATAGCCACTATACGGGTTTAATCATCTTCATTCTCAACATCGTCGCAAAGGAGTTTTAGTGACTTATCGGCTTTTTGTTGTAAATTTTCCTTTGATTAAGATCTTTAAAAGTACTTATTTGCAGTTTTGCAATTTGAAGTTAGAAGTATAATCAGACTTTGCAAATATGCGATAACAGTCTTCTACATTTAAAAGGTTTCACGTAACATCTCATAGACTACGGCACATGGGGGAAGCTACTGTGAACACGATCTTGCAACAACTTGAAGACCGCCGGAGCGAAGCACGCTTGGGTGGTGGGCAAAAACGCATCGATAGTCAGCACTCCAAAGGCAAGTTGACGGCACGTGAACGGGTGGAGGTTCTGCTCGATGAGGGGTCGTTCGAAGAGTTTGACATGTTTAAAGCGCACCGCTGCACAGAGTTTGACATGCAGGAAACGCAATACGCGGGTGATGGCGTGATCACTGGCTGGGGTACGGTTAACGGTCGTTTAGTGTATGTCTTTAGTCAAGATTTCACAGTGTTTGGGGGTTCATTGTCAGAAACCCATGCAGAAAAAATTTGTAAGATCCAAGAAATGGCAATGCGTAACGGCGCGCCGATCATTGGGATCAATGATTCAGGCGGTGCGCGTATTCAGGAAGGTGTTGCATCGCTCGCGGGTTATGCGGATGTATTCCAGAACAATATTTTGGCCTCTGGCGTTGTGCCGCAGATTTCTGTGATAATGGGGCCTTGTGCGGGTGGAGCCGTTTATTCGCCTGCAATGACTGACTTTATTTTCATGGTTAAAGACAGCTCCTACATGTTTGTCACGGGCCCCGATGTGGTGAAGACTGTGACGAATGAAGTAGTTACGGCAGAAGAACTGGGCGGTGCGTCGACTCATACAAAGAAATCTTCTGTAGCGGATGCGGCGTTTGAGAATGACATGGAGGCGTTGATGGAGGTTCGACGTCTGATCGATTTTCTCCCGCTTAACAATCGTCAGAAGCCGCCTGTTCGTCCATTTTTTGATGAGGTTGGGCGGGCTGAGTCCTCTCTGGACACATTGATACCGGAGAATCCAAACAAGCCGTATGATATGAAGGAATTGATCGAAAAGATTGCTGACGAAAGTGATTTCTACGAAATTCAAGAGGATTTTGCTAAGAATATTCTCACGGGTTTTATCCGGATGGAAGGGCAGACCGTGGGGGTGGTTGCGAACCAACCAATGGTTCTCGCAGGATGCCTTGATATTGATAGTGCCCGCAAAGGTGCACGGTTTGTCCGTTTTTGTGATGCATTTGAGATTCCCATCCTAACGTTGATTGACGTACCCGGCTTTTTACCTGGGACCAAACAGGAATATGATGGCGTGATTAAACACGGGGCAAAACTTTTGTTTGCTTACGGTGAAGCGACGGTCCCAAAGGTAAGTGTGATTACACGTAAGGCCTATGGTGG
>DLZA01000098.1 GCA_003447515.1 Paracoccaceae bacterium | reverse complement strand
TCGGTAATCATAGCAATGGAGGCATAGCAAAGCTCTGCCTCACGTGCGAGTTTTGCTTCTGGCATGTTCGTCATACCGATTACATCACACCCCCAGTTTTCTCGGTACAATTTTGACTCAGCTAGCGTTGAAAATTGCGGCCCTTCCATCACGAGGTATGTACCACCGTTGTGAACAAATATTCCTTCAGCTTCGGCAGCCTCGAAACAAGCTGCGCCAAGGCGTGAGCAGGTGGGGTTGGCGACAGAGACATGAGCAACACAGCCAGGTCCAAAGAAAGATTTTTTGCGGTTAAAGGTGCGGTCTATGAATTGGTCTATGATCACAAAATTGCCTGGTACCAATTCATCGCGGAACGAACCGCAAGCTGATACTGAGATAACATCAGTTACGCCTGCGCGTTTTAACGCGTCAATGTTGGCGCGGTAATTGATACTACTAGGCGTCTGGACATGGTCTCGACCATGACGGGGTAGAAAGACCATTTTTACGTTGTTAAGCGTACCTACGAGTAAATCATCCGAAGGTGTGCCAAAAGGGCTCTCAACTGTGATCCATTGTGGGTTCTCAAGGCAGTCGATGTCGTAAATGCCAGAACCGCCGATGATGCCTAGTACTGTTGTCATGGTCTACCCTAATTATTGGTCGGGACGATTGAGTGAGAAGGTCTCGGTCACAGTTGAATAGTCGCGATAGCCCAAGCGGGCTAGTGGTTTATAGGAGGTGATATCAAGCAAGCCATCTCTGATATGCTGATCCTGGATGTGAATGCCGACCACCTCACCGAGGATTACAAAAGCATGGCCTGGAAGTTCAATCTCTTTAAAAAAGCGGCATTCCAAGGACGCAGGAGCTTCGGCCACGAAAGGTGCGTTCACGACGTTTGGCGTGCCTTTCGTTAGACCAGCATGCTTATATTCGTCATCCCCGCGAGGTTTGTGTGCAGAAGAGATATTCATGGCGTCTTGTAGATCAAAAGAGACGATAGAGACGCAAAATTCGCCTGTTTCTCGAATATTCGTGAGGCTGTCCTTTTCCTCATCGATACCGAGCTTTCTGCCGGTAGTTGAATACATCACCATTGGTGGGATATCTTGCACGCCGTTGAAAAATGAATATGGGGCGAGGTTGGCATTGCCATCTTGGTCGAGTGTACTGATCCAACCTACAGGGCGGGGTGCCACGATGGCTTTAAACGGGTTGTGTGGGAGGCCGTGGTTGTCGATTTCGGGACGGTAAAACATTGAAGCTTCCAGTTTTCTAATTCGTTGCCTCGCTTTTAGCGCTCTGATATCGCGGAGGAAAGTGTATTTAAGCAGAACGTTGTGTTTGTTCCTGCAAACTGAAAGACCGTAATGTTTAACCTGGCAACAGAAACCGAGGCGGATAGGTATGAGGTTGAGTATCTCTACGATCTAGCATTTGCTCCCGGACGCGAGGCGTTGAGTTCTTACCGCCTGCGTGAGGGTGTGACTCCCGTGTCGGAACTTTGTCTTGTGGCGCGTGACAATTATGGTGTTTTGGCTGGTGCCATTCGCTATTGGCCAGTATTGATTGGTCGCACACGGGACAAAGCTTTGTTGCTCGGGCCTGTCGCCGTACATCCGACCTATCAGGGTGAAGGACTGGGTAGCTTGTTGGTGCGAGAGAGTTTGGATCGAGCGCATGGTGTTGGTTGGAAGCGGGTTATCCTTGTGGGTGATGTATCCTATTATAAGAAATTTGAGTTTGAACGTTTGGATACGTTGGTGTTTCCACCACCAACCAACCCTGAGCGTTTGCTGTGTCGGGGGCTTGTTTTGGGGGCATTTGATGGCGTTGGTGGACTGATTGGATCGATCTTGTCTTGAAGGCATTTACCAAAAAAAATTTCTTAGAAAAATATTTAAAACGGCTTATTGAACTCAGCTTCAACGGTTAATGGATTTTGTTTTAAGGTGATTTTAGAAAACCGTGTGCCCCAAAAAATTTGCTTAGCTGAGAGTATGTGTGTCAAGTCCACACAAAAATGTTAAGGTTTTGTAAAGGCAAATGCTAAATTGTTTGCAGGCATATTTATGGTTTTCTTGGCTGCTTCAGTGATCTATTTATCATCTTTGTAACCTGTATCACGGTTTTGAGCACGCAGTTTCGCATCAAAGATGACGTCGCCTTTGCTGGTCAGTTTGCCGTTGCGTTTGAAGGGGCCATAGAGAAGGAGTACGCCGTCTTTCAAGAAGATTTTGGCGGCCTCAGTAATGAGGATCTTTGCCTCTTGCTTTGAGATGAGGTGCAAGAGGTGCCAATGTTACAAGCTTTTTAGGGTGGATCTCTTTATGCTATTCCGTTTGGGCGGCGTTGAGTGTGAAGGAAGCTGCAATGTTGGTAAGGCCACTTTCGGTGATGTAGGCTTTGATGCTGGCGTGGCACCAAAGGTCGATTTCGCTTGGGTGCCAGTGAATATTTGGCATTGCCAAGCCGAAGGTGACAATGTGTTGACCCTTGCCGCTGGCAATTTCTAGTGCATCGGATGCGACGGAGGCGATGGCTCTGCATATGTCCAAGGCGTTACACTCTGCTGAGGAGGCGTAGAGCTTTTAGTTGGTACTCGTCTCGTTGCTGATGGGGGCTTTAGGAGGGACGGGGCGGAATACCACTAGTTTTGGTGTACGATTTTGCCTGGGTTCATGATGCCTGTTGGATCAAGAGTGCGTTTCATGTCTGCCATAATATTGACTGCTTCGCCGTGTTCGGCTTGGAGATATTTCATTTTGCCGATGCCAATACCATGTTCGCCTGTAACTGTGCCACCAAGCTCCAGCGCGCGCATATTCATGCGGGATGTAAGCGACTTGGCGAGGGCAAGGTCGTCCGCGTTGGTACGATCAAAAAGGAATAGCACGTGGTAGTTGCCGTCACCCACGTGGCCTACGATTGGGGCTTGCCAGCCGTGGGACTCCACATCGGCGATTGTGTCATCCATGGCTCTGGCGAGTTTTGAGATTGGAACGCAAACGTCTGTAGAGATCCCATCAGTACCAGGCTTTTGTGCTTTCATGGCGTAATAGGCGTTATGGCGTGCGTGCCAGAGTTTAGTGCGATCCTCGGCCTTAGTTGCGTATTGAAAGCCACCGCCGCCCATGTTGGTTGTAATGTCTTTCATACGGTTTGCTGTTTCGGCGACAGCCGCTTCAGTGCCGTGAAACTCCATGAATAGGTGGTGTGTTTCCACCATGGTGAGGCTCGAATAGGCATTGAGTGCTTTGATCGACATGGGATCGACATACTCCATCCGTGCAATAGGCAGACCCATTTGCACAGCCATAATCACAGAGTTGACGGCACTGGCTGTGTCGGGAAATTCGCACACTGCGGCCGAAATTGCCTCGGGTTGGCCGTGGAGTTTAAGTGTTATTTCGGTGATAATGCCAAGTGTACCCTCGGATCCAACGAAGAGGTGTGTGAGGTCGTAACCTGCGGAGGTTTTCTTGGCACGGCTGCCGGTGCGGATTATGCGTCCATCCGCCAGCACCACTTCTAGTGCCATAACGTTATCAGACATTTTGCCATATTTAATTGTAGTTGTTCCTGAAGCAGATGTAGCGGACATGCCGCCGATGGTGGCATTTGCACCTGGGTCCACAGGAAAGAATAGGCCTGTAGCGCGTAATTCGATGTTGAGTTCCTCGCGAGTTATGCCGGGCTGGACAATCGCGTAGAGGTCTTCGTGAGCAACGTTTATCACTTCTTTCATATTAAGCATATCAATGGTGACGCCACCGCGGATTGGCAATGCGTGCCCTTCAAGAGATGTTCCAACGCCCCACGGCACCACAGGACAGCCATGGGTGTTGCAGATTTTCACAATTTCTGACACTTCAGCTGTGTCATTCGGAAATGCCACAGCATCAGGTGGTGTTATGTCAAAATAGGTTTCGTTTTCGCCGTGCAAGTTCAAGACGCTTTGTGCTGTGGATAGTCTGTCACCAAGAAGTGACTTCAGTTCTGTAATGGCTTGGACATTGTTGGGCATAGGACCTCTTGGCGCTGAACGGCTGCGATTAATGCACAGGTTA
>DLZA01000286.1:2885-10259 GCA_003447515.1 Paracoccaceae bacterium | reverse complement strand
TTTGCAAAGACCGATGTTTTTAGATTGAGCACTTATAACTTAGCTTTGCTCGCTTTTACTGTATCTTCTAAATTTGTGAGGCCCAGCTTGGTTGAACTGACAAGAACCGACATGTTCCCAGGTTTATGTTCATTGTTCAGCATCTTTGTATGTGCTTCGGGAATCTCGGCCCATTCAAACACTTCAGACATGCAAGGGTTTAAGCGTTCCTCGATCATCAACTGGTTCGCTGCAGATGCTTGCGCTAGGTGTGCGAAGTGAGATCCCTGAATACGTTTCTGATGCATCCAAAGATAACGAGCGTCGATTGTTAAGTTAAAGCCTGAAGTGCCCGCACAAATTACAACCATACCACCTTTTTTCACCACAAAGGTTGATACAGGAATTGTTGCTTCACCTGGGTGCTCAAAAACCATATCGACATTGTTACCTTTACCGGTAATGTCCCAAATCGCTTTACCAAATTTGCGCACTTCGCCGAACCATTCTTTGTATTCATCCGTGTTTACTGTTGGCATTTGACCCCAACAATTAAAATCCTTGCGGTTCAAAACACCCTTGGCGCCCAAGTCCATAACAAAGTCGCGCTTAGTTTCATCCGAGATCACGCCAATGGCATGAGCCCCTGCCTCTTTAGCCAACTGAATTGCATAGGAGCCAAGCCCCCCAGATGCGCCCCAAACTAGAACAGTTTGGCCCGGTTTCAACTCGTGCGGCATATGGCCAAACAGCATCCGGTAAGCGGTTGCAAGCGTGAGTGTGTAACAAGCAGATTCTTCCCAAGTGAGGTGTTGAGGCCGGCGCAAAAGTTGTTGAGCTTGGACTGTCGTGAACTGCGCAAAAGAACCATCAGGTGTTTCATAGCCCCAAATCCGTTGACTTGGAGAATGCATTGGATCCCCACCGTTGCAGTGTTCGTCATCACCGTCGTCTTGATTGCAGTGGATCACCACCTCATCGCCGACTTTCCAGTTTTTAACTTGGTCGCCCACGGCCCAAACAACTCCAGATGCATCTGAGCCTGCAATGTGATACTGAGCTTTGTGAACATCAAATGGGCTAATTGGTACGCCAAGGCCTGCCCAAACACCATTGTAGTTTACTCCAGCAGCCATCACAAAAACCAACACTTCCTTGCTAGCTGGTCTAACTATGTCAACGACTTCAACTTTAAATGCTTTGGTTGGATTGCCATGGCGTTCACGGCGAATTGTCCATGCGTACATCTGTTTTGGCACAAAACCCATAGGAGGGATTTCACCAACCTCATAGAGATCTTTTTCTGGTGCATCATAACTGATCTCGAGGGCCATAGTTTGTCTCCTACTCGCCAAAAATTTCGCTCCGTGAATCACCTTCACAGACATGTTTAACGATCAATGCCGCGTCGCAGCAAATTGCGCAAGAGCAATAATGTAATAAAAAGCTTCTTAAAGGTGAAATTTAATTGCGTGGAGGACCTTGCCTTTTTAGGATCCAATTTTTTACAATTGGTTTCGAAGAATGTTGGTAAGTATCAAAGCACGAGTTGAGGAATAATCTGTTTCTTACGACTGATAACGCCTGGCAGGACAATGGTGTCGCTAACAACCGTTACACCAAATGACTTCTCCGCGACTGTTTTCACTAGATCATTGGCGATCAGCAGAGTGCTTTCCTCATTCAAAATATCCACAACGAACATTAAAACCTGATCAACGCCGTCCTCTCTTGCTACGGTTTTCATAGTGTCCATCAAGCTCACTTTGCGGTTCAATACAATGGTTGGCGATGTAGTCTCTAAAACAGACACGCGGAAATTTTTGCCCCCCACCTCATACATCTTACTGTCCATGCGTAACAGCTCTGAGTCAGAGAAGGCAGAAACATCTGATTTTGCTGCAAACATGTCTGTGGCGTAGCTATTTATGTCGATAACCAGCTCATCCGCCAGAAGATGGGCCAAAGCAACGTCCGTTTCTGTTGTCGTGGGGGAGCGGAATTCAAGCGTGTCCGATAAAATGCAAGACAGCATGATACCTTTGATTGCCTCTGGCGCTTTTGTTAGGTCGTTGCCCATTATATCTGCCATTATCGTAGCTGTACAGGCTAACGGGCGCATGGTGATATTAATAGGGCATTTCGTTCTGATGCCGCCCACCAGCATGTGGTGGTCGATAATTTCAAGAATGTTTGCAAAATTGATGGAAGCAGGCAGCTCAGCTGGATTATTAGTGTCAACGATGGTCACGTCATCACCTTCATTAACATCTACAATTATTTCTGGTTGATCAAAACCCCAACGTTGCAGCACAAAAGCTGCCTCAGAATTTGGCTTACCAAGAAGTTTTGGAGCGGCTGCTTGGTCTTTAATTTCGTTTAAGTACCAAGACCATATAATGGCAGAACCTGTGGCATCAGTATCAGGGGCTTTGTGACCAAAAACTTGAATCATTTTGCGTATTTTCCATGAGAATCTACTTATTCGCCGCGCTTATACCGAGTGGTTTACCTACTGTCACTATTATGATTTGCAACACTCCTATTTATTCAGCGCAAGTGTGTAATCGCGTTTGCATAGTATTGGATCAATTCCTTTTCATCGGGTTTGAAATGGTACATTCCATGCTTCAGCTCCAAAGCATGGCGCAAGACGAGCATCCGCAGGCCGACCTCTACCGCATAATTTAAGTCATCGCGTGGTATATGCATGTAGGCACCGTTAGCCAGCAAGCGATCCAATTCCTTACTAGACAAATTTCGAAGCTGTTCTTCGCTCATTGGTTGCTTATCACCGTCCAACAACACTGTCGAAATCAATGATACGGGTAAAACAGGAACGACTTGCCCCACTTCCCGCATGAGTACTTTACCCAACTCACTTGTCATCCTCTCGTGGCTCATTTCTGTTTTATCTGCAACAAATGACTTTAGCGACATTGGCACTCCAAAGCTGACACTCGCATAACCAAATTTGTAGAAGCGGCGAGTGACGCGAAGCCAAATGTGACGAATGACAAAGTGTAAAAATACTTTTATTTTCAGGAAAACTCCTGTCTTTTCACCATTGTGGGCAGCCAATAAAATACGATCTTCCAACACACGGTCGTAATTCACACCAACGGGCACAAACACCACATCGCGTTCTTGCTGCTGAGTGAAATCGGAAACAATATAATTTAGTAAGCCTAATTTTGCAGGCCTTAGCGCCCCGTCCCGCGACAAACTGCCTTCCAAGAAAACCGCTTGGGTCACACCCGCGGCCGTGGCCATTTGAACGTAACGGGCTAGAACTTTTCGGTAGAGGCTGTTGCGAGACCTGCGGCGGATAAAATATGCACCAGTCGAGCGAATGAACTGTTTAAACGGCCACACCCGAGCCCATTCGCCCACTGCGTAAGATAATGCAGACCGGGATGCTGCCAAAAACGTTACTATTACATAATCCATATTTGAGCGGTGGTTCATCACGAACACAACAGTTGCGTCTGAATCCATGTCTTGAAGCGCTTGCTCATTTACATAGCCAAGCCTAACCCGGTACAAGGCGCGACTTAGCCAACGCGCAAAGGTAATCCCTGCACCGAAATAGGCGAACGCAGAAAATGATGGGACAATTTCCCGAGCATATCGCATCGCCAGATCCGCGGCGACGCTGTATGGTAAGTTTTCTTCTTTGGAATGTTCAATCACCGCACCCAAAACCTGTGGGTCATGAGCAAGGCGATCAATCATTACCTGGCGCTTAGTCAACTTGAAAGGCTGGATTTGCAATTGCAACCGGTCATTTAAACGGTTTATGGCGCGATTAAACCGACGGCGTAGATACCAGCGGACAGATGGAATTAGAATACGGTCCAAAAGGCCTGCAAAAGCCAAAAGACCAGCCACCGAGACCATCCAAACTGGTATTTCCACTGTTTCAAACATTCTGGCGGTGGTACGCCACTTTAAGCTTAAGTGCCAGTACTGAATATTTCTGGAATTCACCACAATCCGACAATCTTTGCGCACGATTGTTATTCTAACAGTTGCGTCTCAGTAATTTTATAACCTATGCTGCGTCGCAGCGCCGCTATGGATTCGTAACAATGACAAAACCAACACCACGCCCTTGGCTTATTCGCACATACGCAGGTCATTCTACAGCAAAAGACAGTAATGCTCTTTATAAGACCAACCTATCAAAGGGCCAAACAGGCTTGTCTGTTGCATTCGATTTACCAACGCAAACTGGATATGATTCAGATCACGAGTTAGCTAAAGGGGAAGTTGGAAAAGTTGGCGTTCCTGTCGCACACCTTGGCGACATGCGCGCTTTGTTCCAGGATATTCCACTTGAAAAGATGAACACGTCGATGACAATCAACGCGACTGCGCCGTGGTTGCTCGCGCTCTACGTCGCTGTTGCTGAGGAACAAGGAGCAGACGTAACCAAGCTCCAGGGCACTGTACAAAACGACATCATCAAAGAATATCTTTCACGCGGTACATATGTTTGTCCACCAAAACCATCCCTGCGTATGATCACAGATGTAGCTGCATACTGCTACACCAATGTGCCAAAATGGAATCCGATGAACATTTGCTCGTATCACCTTCAAGAGGCCGGCGCGACGCCGGAACAAGAGCTTGCATTCGCGCTTGCAACAGCCACCGCTGTATTAGATGACGTACGCGGTAAAGTCCCTGCAAAGGACTTTCCAATAGTTGTTGGCCGTATCTCGTTTTTCGTAAACGCTGGCATCCGCTTTGTGACCGAAATGTGCAAAATGCGAGCATTTGTAGACCTTTGGGATGAAATTTGCGAGGAGCGCTATGGCATCACTGACCCCAAAATGCGTCGTTTTCGCTATGGCGTACAGGTGAATTCGCTCGGTCTAACTGAGCAGCAGCCTGAAAACAACGTTTACCGTATCTTGATCGAAATGCTTGCAGTGACGTTATCAAAAAATGCCCGCGCTCGCGCCGTGCAATTACCTGCCTGGAACGAAGCACTTGGCCTACCACGCCCTTGGGATCAGCAATGGTCAATGCGTATGCAACAAATTCTTGCCTTTGAAACCGACCTCCTGGAATATGATGACCTTTTTGATGGAAACCCAGCGGTAGATCGTAAAGTCGAGGAACTTAAGCAAGACGCGCGCGACGAACTGGTGCAAATCGACGGGATGGGTGGCGCTGTTGCGGCGATTGAATACATGAAGGGGCGCCTAGTTGACTCCAATTCCACTCGCCTTGGCCGTATTGAGTCAGGCGACACTACGGTCATTGGTGTAAATAAATTCACTGAGGGTGAGGAAAGCCCGCTTACGACAGGTGACGATGCTATAATGGTCGTAGATACCGCCGCCGAAGCAGATCAAATCAATCGCTTGCAGCAATGGCGAGAGGACCGTGACGACTCTGCGGTTAAAGTCGCACTTACTGCTCTGCGCAAAGCGGCAGAAGAAGGCACAAACGTAATGCCTGCCTCTATAGCTGCCGCCAAAGCAGGCGCAACGACAGGCGAATGGGGCAATGCGATTCGTGGTGTCTTTGGAGAATACCGCGCTCCGACAGGGGTAGGAACGTCGGTGTCTAATCAAACAGAGGGTCTTGACCGTATCCGCGATGCCGTGAACGCAGCTTCCGACAAGCTAGGCCGACGTCTGAAGTTCGTTGTCGGCAAACCTGGCCTTGACGGCCACTCCAACGGCGCAGAACAAATTGCTGTCCGTGCGCGCGATTGTGGCATGGATATCTCTTATGAAGGCATCCGGCTGACACCCGAGCAAATCGTCAATTCCGCAATCGAGGAAAGGGCCCACGTCATCGGTCTCTCGATACTTTCAGGCTCGCACGTGCCCCTAGTCCAAGATGTACTTAAACGCATGACTGCCGAAGGAATGAGTGATATTCCCCTAGTCGTCGGCGGTATCATTCCTGACGAAGACGCCGATCATTTACGCGCATTGGGTGTGGCTAAAGTTTATACGCCGAAGGATTTTGAATTGAATACAATCATGATGGACATCGTGGCTTTGCTAGACCCACAGGCAGTAGTAGCAGAATAGCCTAGTGCTCCGTATATGGCGGGATATTTTTTTGACCAGCAACTTACGTCCCATGAGTTCGGGAATACCCATTAGGTTCGGAGCATTTCCACCCTGCTAGCGAACCTTCTAATGGCTTATAGATCTCTACTTTTAACGGAAAACAAGCGGCTTCATCGCTAGAATGCCCTGTCGAACAGTCGCCACCAGGACAAGCAGACAGGCCTCCAACTAAATTCAATTCTGCAAAAAACTCGATATAATCTCCTGGTCGAACAGGGCTCGCCTTCATAAAATACTGTTTCGTATCAGGCATGAAGCCTGTTGCCATAAAAATATTGCATACATCATGAACCAACATCTCCGCCTCTTGCAAAGAAATTCCCGACCAAACCGCTAATGCTCGGCTTAAATTGGAATGACAACAGTAATGATAATCTACACCGGTCAGAATATCGTTTGTGTAAGGGTCACAGCGCGTGCCAATCACATCGTGCACAGACCCGCCATATTGGTCCCAGCCATACCAATCAAGCGTGTCATAGGTGACCGTAGCCAAAGGACGAATATAGGGAATAGTAGACCAAAGCTGATCGCCAGTGGACACATGCGTGCCGTGCAGTGCTCGCGTCTTACCAGAATAGAGCCGTTCACTTAGGTTCTCGGCATTCCAAAAATTTAGATCCCCGACCTGTGATCCTTCAACACTTACAATCCGACAAAAGTGCCCGGCTGGTAGAGACCAGCACCGTGCATCACGCGGGGATACGACTATTTCATCCACCAATGTCATATTTTTGCGCGCCTTTTGATAAAGATCCATGCGCGGGGCTGGAAGTGTATCAATCGGATAACAAACGATAGGCTCCACCGCACGGCGTGAAGCAGCATCAGCAGGTTCGGGGTTCTGGGGCTTGTTTTTCATCAATCAATACTTGGAGGTACCACACGGCCTGTCAATCTGCGCACTGTTATTTTTTACCTTTCGAAACGGTCTTTGCAGCTGCTTTAATCTCTTCTGCAATTTCCAAAGCTTCTTCAGGCGAAAAATCCATTGGAATTTCGATGCTGTCACCCGATATAAACAAACGCACCATGCCTTCTGTGGTCGGGCCTATTTGTAGATTGGCCTCGATTTCGCGTTCGGTGTTAATACCCATTTCATTCTCCGTAAAACTGCGCGAGGGTTAGACGAATTCCAAGCTATTTTCAAGACAGTTCAGTCTTGCATTTCCTGAGCAGGATCGTTAATTGCCTAGCCAGTGCCGGCGTAGCTCAGTAGGTTAGAGCGCTTGATTGTGGATCAAGAGGCCCCCCGTTCGAGCCGGGGCGCTGGTACCATCGTCCCTTTCAAATCAAG
>DLZA01000286.1:2360-2482 GCA_003447515.1 Paracoccaceae bacterium | reverse complement strand
AAGCCAAACTGATGGCGTTTTGGCGACCGCCAGTTAAAACATTTCTTGAAATTAGCTTAGTGTTGCGCCCAGTCCGTATCGAGCCATTTTGCGCGCAGGATTCGCTTTAAACAATATTGCAA
>DLZA01000286.1:0-2018 GCA_003447515.1 Paracoccaceae bacterium | reverse complement strand
AATATTGCAACAAAACTAGAAGTCTGTTGGCGCGCCACCTTCGGCCTTTCGACGATCCACAAATTCTGCCAATTCTTCTTTAATACTTTCATCCATTAATGGAGGTGTGAATTCATCCAGAATATCCTTAAAAATTTTATGCGCGCGCTGAGCGGTCCAAGCTGCACCATTCAACTCCCAAGATTCATAGTTGCTCCAGTCGCTTACAATTGGGCTATAAAACGCTGTCTCATAACGATCTTGCGTGTGTTGCACCCCAAAATAATGACCCTGTGGGCCAACTTCAGCTATAGCATCAAGCGCTAGGTCTTCAGGCCGAGTCTTGATAATTGCGGGCTCCATATAGCGTTGAATCATTTGAAGGACTTCGCAGTCCATGATGAACTTCTCAGGGCTAGCAATCAGTCCTCCCTCGAGCCATCCAGCAGCGTGATACACCACGTTCGTACCAGACTGCACTGCGGCCCAAAGACTGTTAGAAGTTTCCCACATTGCTTGGCCGTCAGGCACGTTTGCAGTGCACACGCCACTGGAGCGGATCGGCAGCCCATAGAACCGACCCATTTGTCCGGTCATTTGCGTCGCCCGAATATATTCAGGTGTGCCAAACGCTGGTGCACCAGATTTCATGTCAACATTGGATGTGAACGTTCCAATAGCAACGGGACAACCGGGATTTACCAATTGCAGCAGAACGATAGCGGCCAAACCTTCGGCGATGCTAAGCGATACAGCGCCCGACATAGTCACTGGTGCCATAGCCCCTGCGAGAGTGAACGGCGTGACAACAACAGGTTGTGCGCGACGCGCCAAACGCATAGCACCATCAAGCATTGGGTAGTCATGTACAAGCGGAGAAACAGAGTTTATATTTGTATACATACGTGGCGTTGCGTCGAACTCATCATCCGTTAAACCACCTGCAATCCTCACCATTTCCATAACGTCGTCTACACGTTCTCTTCCCAATGAATAGGCATGTACAACCTTATCGGTAAGAAGCAGTTTTTCCTGCAAACAATGCAAATGCCGCACAGAAGCGTGCACATCGATAGGCTCTACCGGGTAGCCACCTGCTACGTGGATACAATTGAAATACTGAGTCAGCTTCATCAAATCGCTAAAGCTTTTGAAGGTACCAGGTTTTTTGCCCGTTTCTAGATCCCAATAGTTAGGTGGAGATGAAACGTTTCCAAACACAAGGTTATTACCACCAATGTGGATTTTCCGTTCTGGATTGCGTGGCGTGATAGTATACTCTGCCGGTGCTTTGCTAATCATTTCCATCACCATTTCTTCATCAAAGAATACTGTATCTTCAACAATTTTGCAGCCAGCGGCTTCTAAAACTACTAGCGCCTCTGGATTCAGCATCTTGATGCCAATTTCAGAAAGAATATGCATAGCGGCCTTGTGGATTGCATAAACCCCGCCTTCGTCTAACGGTTCTGTTGGACGGTCAAGATTTTTAATATTTCGCCAAGGCATTTGATCAATCGCTGACGTTGACGTACGTCTGGTGTTACCTGCACGACCACCACCTCTGGTACGTTTTGCCATTGCTCAAACCCTCTGTTCCATTGACACTACGACAATCAAAGTGGCACGTGCCTGTCTAATACGGTGTGACGTTTGCGACAAAGCGTGACGGATCTGTCTTTACAAAATTTTATTTACACAATTAAAATTGTGGGGAATTACTGGTGTTGTAAATGTCTACTCAACCAGAACCTATTGTTAAAACACACTCTGAACCAAAAATTCGTATCGGGTTTCTATTGGTTGATGCCTTTTCATCCTTGTGCCTGACAGCCATGACAGGGCCCTTTCGATCTGCAAACCGAGAAATTGGTGCGAACACATTCCTTTGGGATATTATTTCTATCAATGATCAACCAATAACTGCTTCTGATGGGCTTACCATTCAACCAACCCAACCTGCAAAATCCGTGCTAAAATATGACTACTTTTTTGTTTGTGCTGGGATGCAATCTGACCCGCCGAGTCAAGCAAAACTT
>DLZA01000418.1 GCA_003447515.1 Paracoccaceae bacterium | reverse complement strand
GTGCGTTGCCAACAGCAGGAAGATGAAAGTTTCAGAGCATGGAGGATTGATTAATGGCATGTTGGATTCGTTTGCGATCAAAAATTGAGGGAAGGACAAATGTTGTCGTTGTTAATTTAGATCACGTTAAAATGATAGAAGAATGGGGCGGTAAGGTTAAAGAATTAAACGGCAATAAATCATTGTTGATCTTCAATTACGTTCATGATGGATACGATTTTTTGCACGTTGTTGAAACTCAAGAGGCAATTTTGAAAGAGATGTCATCGTTGGCAGCAGCAGGTAGAATGGGAGAATTATAATGGCAATTGATCTTAAAACACTATCGAAGCCATCAGGTCAGCGGCCTATCATCTGCACTCTGTTTGGCGAAGGTGGCATGGGTAAAACTACGCTTGCTGCTATGTTCCCCAACCCTGTTTTCATCCGCACAGAGGACGGCACAGCCAGTCTTGCAGGCAATGACAACGTCAGCCTGTTTCCACTGGCAACGTCCACACAGGACGTGCTGGACGCGATTGAGGCGCTTGCAACTCAGAAGCACGACCACAAAACCTTGGTGATCGATTCGATCACCCAACTTGGCACCATGATTGAAGCAGAGATTGTGGCTGCTGACCCCAAGGCAAAAAGCATCAATCAAGCTGGCGGCGGTTACGGCGCTGGCTATAGCACGGCGGCTGAGAAGCATCGCCAGATCAGAGACTGGGCGGGATCACTCGCTTATGAAAAAGGTCTCAACATAGTCTTCATCGGCCACGCCGATACTGAGATGCTTGATTTGCCAGATATGGACGCCTTTGCACGATACACCGTGCGGATGCATAAAAAGTCACTGCCACATTACACTGACAACGTCGATCTGGTCGGCTTGATCAGACTGAAGACATTTGTTCGTGGCGGTGACGGCGACAAGAAACGTGCGATTTCGACGGGGGAGAGGGAGATCATCTGCCATCCACAGGCGTCGAGCGTAACGAAAAATCGGTTTAACGTGTCTGAGCCTCTGGCTTTCACGTTTGACCGCAACCCATTTGCAGATTTTGTAGCAGAGTGAAAGGAAAACTCACATGGAACTAAATGGTTTTAACGCAGCGGCTATTGAACCAGCCGCAACATACGAGCCGCTACCAGCGGGAAACTATTCGGCAGTGATTGTTGAGAGCGAAGAGAAGCCCACCAAAGCTATGACTGGCTCGTATCTTCAGCTTGGTCTGGAGATTGTTGAGGGCCAGTATGCTGGACGCAAATTGATTGATCGGTTGAATTTAAATAATCCGAACCAAATTGCAGTGGACATAGCACAGCGCACTCTGTCGGCCATATGCCACGCCACAGGCGTTATGACGCCCAAGGACAGCAGCGAGTTGCACGACAAGCCTCTGGTGGTGAAGGTGGCAGTCAAGGCCGCAGACGGCCAGTACAGCGCCTCTAATGAGATTAAGGGGTACTCAGGTGCCAAAACTAACGGCGCTGCCACAGCGGCCCCTGCGGAGGCTTCAGCGGCATCGTCAACGCCGCCTTGGAAGCGATAATCTGTTTTGCGATGGGGCGGCTTTTGCTGCCCCATTTTACAAATAGAGAGGAGCCAAGATGAACCTTGAAAAATACAATCCATCGCCCACAGTGCAGAAAATTTACGAACACTACGAGGCCAGCCGCGATAACGGCCACAGGGCGCATCTGGGGGGGAGCCAAATAGGCAACCCGTGTTTTAGGGCATTGTGGTATCAGTTTCGACACGCAAGCTCACAGAGCTTTGAAGGACGTATGCTACGCCTGTTTGAAACGGGTGACCGCGAGGAGGAGCGGATCGTGGCAAACTTGAGAGCGATTGGGGTAGAGGTGTGGGAGGTCGATCCAGAAACGGGCAAGCAGATTAATTACACGGCCTGTGGGGGTCACTTTGCTTTGTCGCTGGACGGCATTGGAATTGGCTTTCCAGAAAGCAAAGAGACACATACGCTGGAATTTAAAACGATGAACGATAAGAGCTTTGCCCAAACAAAAATGAAGGGCGTCAGGATCAGCAAGCCGATCTACTGGGCGCAGTGTCAGGTTGGAATGCACTTAGCTGACATTGATCGTTGCTATTTCTTTGCCGTGAACAAAAACACAGATGAGATTTATTCTGAGCGGATCAAGCGGGATCGAGCAGAGGGTGAGATGTTGATCAGTAAGGCCAGCAATATTATCTTTGATGAGAAGCCACCGCCTAAAATCAGCCACGATCCCAGCAAGTTTGCCTGTCGGTTTTGCAATTATATTCCGATTTGCCACGGCGGTGAACTGCCAGAGGTTAATGCCAGAACAGACGCACACAGCACCCCAGAGAGGGACGGCACTTGGAGCCGCAAGGAGGGCGCGGGGGGCCACCTGTTTAATCCTTTCATGGTGCCTGACGATTGGGAGATCATAGACGCTGGAGATGATTTCGTGGAGTATCAAACGCCGAAAGGCGTCATCCGCAATCAGGACAATAGCGAAGAATTGAGGGAGAAGTTTAGTGAAGACACCAAGTGAGATGATGGATATCGTTAATGCTCTGTACTTAACCTTGCCAGACGAAATTGAGCAGGAAGAAATGGCCTGTATATTTACGGTGCTGCTTGGAATGTTTGCGTTAAATTTGGAATGGCATAAAATAAAAGATCGCGTGTCAAACAATGTCGCAGATAACATCTCAGCCGATTTGGACAATGACGAAATAGGTATCCCGATTATGAGCCAAAAAACAATCTTGAAGGCGCAGAAGGATGCTGATGATTTTTTGGGGAAAATTGTAAAATGACCGAGGATGAATTTTTTAAAATGTTAAGCAAAAGCCGTTTGGGGAAAAAGTGGTTAAGATGGCACAATTTAAACCCTGAGTTTTACAGGTTGTTTGAGCGATATACGCTTCAAGCCATTTACAGGGGACACTTAAAACTAAGCGGGTGGCTAATCGCTAACAGAGTACGATGGGAAAGC
>DLZA01000208.1 GCA_003447515.1 Paracoccaceae bacterium | reverse complement strand
CTCGCACACGGAGCCGTGTGCCCAGTATTCGTCACGGAGCTGGCGTTCTACCCAGCGCTTTGCCAAAAACGGGGTCGCCTTCAACCTCTCCAGCCAAATATCGAACCAGGCATCTCCAACTAGCTCAGGATCAGGTGGAACTGAAAACCAGCTTAGGACCGTGGCTGCCCACCCAAGGTTTTCAATCAACATTACACCACCCTTATAGTGGATATCATCTGCGTACCTATCCACAGTTGAACACACCGATACCACTGCCTTCAGTGGCTTTGGCGCAAGCGCAGCGATCTGCAACCCGTTAAAACCACCCCAAGAGATACCCATCATTCCAACGGAACCCGAACACCAGTCTTGCACAGCCAACCAGTTTACAATTTCGACTCCATCAGCCAATTCCTGTGGTGAATACTCATCTTCAAACGCACCATCACTTTCACCACATCCCCGCATGTCTACACGGACACAAACATATCCACATCCTGCAATATACGGATGTGTCCCTGCATCTCGCGCCACCGTCCCATCCCGTTTTCGATAAGGCAAATATTCCAAAATCGCTGGTACAGGTCCACATTCTTTGGGAAACCAAACACGTGCCGACAACGTTACTCCATCTGACATTGGAATGCGTAGATCTTGCTCTTCCACAACTTCATACTCAAACTTTGTCACATACTGCACGCAACAACTCCTATTTTTTTAAAACCCTGCCCCGCTTTGCTCTGCCAGCCAAGCGATTTAATGAAAATATTGACGTTTAGGTGACCCTGCTCCTTGATCTAGGCCCCAAACAATTGCAACCGTTCCAAATCACGTCAAGAAAAAGGACCGCGCACATGTCAAAGGTATTCGACTTCATCATCGTCGGTGCAGGCTCCGCGGGCTGCGTGCTCGCCAACAAACTCAGCATGAACCCAAAAACCAAGGTTCTATTGCTGGAAGCTGGCGGCTCAGACAATAAATTCTGGATCAAAACCCCGTTGGGTTACGCTAAGACCTTCTCCGACCCATCTGTGAACTGGTGCTACTCTACTGCCCCCGATATCGGCCTGAATGGACGCACCGCTTATTGGCCCCGCGGGCGCGTAATTGGTGGCTCTAGCTCGATTAACGCAATGGCCTACCTCCGCGGCTTGCCGCACGACTTTGATGATTGGGAAACCGCAGGTGCCAAGGGCTGGGGCTGGGAAACCGTCCGTGAAACCTATGAAGCGCTCGAAACACAAGTCGAATTGAACCCAGATGGCACCAAAAAATTTCAAGGCAACGGCCCTCTCATTGTCAGCGACCTTAGTAAAAATATGCACCCATTTTCACAACACTTCCTCCGAGCTGCCACTGAGATGGGCTGGCCTTTGGCTGGGAACCTAAACGGCAAGGATACAGAAGGCCTAATGACCCTGCGCAGCACCGTTAAAAATGGCCGCCGCTGGTCGAGCGCGGATGCCTACCTTCGACCTGCTCTAAAACGCCCCAATCTCTGCGTCATTAAGGCTGCAAAGGTGCAAAATATTACAATCAACGGCACTCGTGCAACGGGTCTTACCTATCAAAAAGGAGGCGAGATACACACTGTAGAGGCAATTGCCGAAGTCATCTTATCCGCCGGTGCAATAAACTCTCCCCAACTGCTACAGCTATCGGGTATTGGCCCTGGCGGTTTGCTTAAAAATCATGGTATCCCCGTTCGACACGACATGCCGCAAGTTGGAGAAGGTTTACAAGATCACCTTGCTGTAAATCACTATTTCCACGCCACGGAGCCTACCCTGAACAATTGCCTTGGTCACCCTGTAAAAAAAATTTTTGCAGGCATGCAATACATCCTAACTCGTGAAGGCCCTCTCTCCGTCCCCGTCAACCAAATCAGTGGCTTCGTGCGATCCACTCCTGACGCAACAGTGCCAAATGTTCAAATATATGCCAATCCTATATCCTACAGTACCCAAGCCGATGGTAGTACAGTCGTCGAACCGAACGCGGGCTTCCTTTTATGCGCACAACCCTGCCGCCCAAGCTCACGTGGCACAGTGCACATTGCAGCAAATGATCCAAACGTTGCGCCAACCATTCAACCCAACTCACTCTCTACTCAGAAGGATTGCGATATGGTGGTGACAGCAGGCAAGCTACTGGCCAAACTCGCTCAAACCCCCGCAATCCAGCGGGTCACTAAAACGCGCCTCAATCCAGACATTACCACCCTTTCAAATGCCGGTATCCTGGAAAATTTTCGCAATCGTGCAAGCACTGTTTTTCATCCTACATCGACCTGTCGCATGGGCTCAGACAAAACGACGTCTGTCACCGACTCACATTGTCGCGTGCATGGGCTCCAAGCACTACGTGTGATCGACGCTTCCAGCTTTCCAAACCTGACATCAGGCAACACAAATGCACCTGTCGTGATGCTTGCGAGCCGCGCCGCCAGCTTGATCCTCAAACCCAGCTAGTTCTACCCAGTTTCCTCAAAAATTTTATTTCTTACCACATATCCTTAGGATGTATTATCAACTTGGTTTTTTCAAAAACGTAACGTTGCCAAAAAATAAAAAGACACAAAACGTGCTGGTGTCTTGCTGATTTAACAACGGCTCGAATTACTTCGAATTTCATCAAACCTTGGGATCAGGATTCTCGGTATGCCCATCTACAGAAATTACCTGCCCAGACACCATCCGCGCCTTATCAGACCCTAAGAAAACTGCCATCTCGGCAACGTCTTTTGCCCGTACGAACGACTTCATAGAAACTCCAGCAGCATAGCCCTCATAAATTGCATCACGCGTGGTAGCCTTTGCCAATGCCTCACGCTCCAAGACACCCTCCATGCGCGGCCCTTCAACCGCTCCTGGGCAAATTGCATTGGCACGTATGCCAAACGGCCCTAATTCCATAGCCATGGTCTTCATCAACCCAATGATTGCCCACTTAGCCGCCGCATAGGGCGCACGGTTCGGATAGCCATAAACACCCGCAGTCGATGAAGTGAACACGATTGAACCAGTACCCGCATCCTTCATCATCGGGGCTGCATATTTACTCGCCAAAAACGCCCCTTCCAAATTAATTGAGACACACGCACGCCAATCGTCCAACGCGATCTCCTCCACTCGCGCCGTAGGCCCAGCGATCCCCGCATTGGCACAAATCACATCCACCCCGCCCCAACGATCTGCCAACTCCGAAAAAACAGCCGCCATTCCCACTTCGTCAGCAGCACTCACCGCAGAAACCTGCCAGTTCAATGGGCAATCTGCCAAAACGTCGGCATCTACATCTGTCACCCACACATCCGCGCCCCGATCTGCAAACGCATTAGCCATAGCTCGCCCAATTCCAGCACCCCCTGCCGTGATCAAAACACGTTGCCGCATAACAAACCCTCCTTCATATAAACTAAGATACCTTGCAGGGTTCTTGGGATGATAGACAAACGGCTAATTGACGTTTACCGACCTTGTCCCACGAACCGCCCCATACCTTCGGGCACAGGCAAAACTTCATGCGCTATAGCCACCTCAATCAACTTGGCCTCGATATGAGGCGCAGGTGGTACTGCTTTACGCGTCTCCAGACTTACGTGGATGAGCATGTGCTCTGCCGTTGCCAAAACCCGCTCATCTTCAGCCTTCATTAAGTGGAATAAATGCATCTTTTTGCCTATTCCTAAAACAACTTGCGTGTCGATTTTAATTACTTCACCTGCCCTTGCCTCATCCAGGTGTCGGATGTGCGTCTCAGCAGTAAAATAACTGCCGCCTTTTGCAATATAATCAGCATCACAACCAATGAGCTCCATAAACCGATCTGTCGCATCGCCAAACGCCTGCAGGTACCGCGCTTCGTTCATATGCCCGTTGTAATCTAACCAATCGAGCGGTACCGTCCGCGCTATCGTTCGAACTAGTCCGCTCATATCAGGGCAGCCAATGGCCGCCTTAACTCCTGCATCGAAATTCGCAAGTACGGATCCAGCACCCCAGTTTTGCGCTTTTAGTGCTCGCATCATACCCACCAGGTTCGTGTCGCGAATACGTTCCAATTCACGGATCGAATACGTGTCAGATTGCGCATCCGACTGATCAGCTATCTTTTGCACTAGAGCATCATCCAAATTGGGCACATCGGTCAACTTCGATAATGGCCACTTCATCGTTGGCCCAAACTGACTTATAAAATGAAGCATTCCTGCCTCACCACCAGCAATGCGGTAAGTTTCGAACAAGCCCATCTGAGCCCAACGCAAGCCAAAGCCAAACCGTATAGCATCATCGAGCGTTTCCGTATCACAAATTCCATCATTGATCAGCCACAGCCCTTCACGCCAGACTGACTCCAGCAACCGATCTGCAATATGTCCAAGAATTTCTTTTTTTATTTTCAATGGTTTCATGCCAATTTCGGTCAGAATGCTAACGCAGCGTTCCACCGCATTCTTGGACGCCGTAGTCCCACCAACCACCTCAACCAGAGGAAGCAAATAAACTGGATTGAACGGATGGCAAACCATAATTCGAGACTTGTTTGCCTGCTGGCTCGACAGCTCCGTTGGTGTAAAACTCGACGTTGAAGACCCAATAACTGCATCCTCAGAACAGGCTTCAGAGATCGCAGTAAACGTCAGGTGCTTGAGGTCTATTCGTTCAGGAACGCTCTCTTGGATATATAATGCATCCACCACCGCGGCGGCAATCGTTTCATGAAAGCTTAATGTACCCTCAGTCGGCATCACATGGTCCGAAAGGCTCGGCAGCGAGCGCCGTGCATTTCCTAACACCTCAGTAATTTTGCGCTGTGCTTCGGGATCCGGGTCATGGACCCGCACATCCCAACCATTCAGTAAAAACCGCGCGGCCCAAGCCCCACCGATTACACCCCCACCGATAACCGCTGCAATTTTTCTCATGTGCCATTTCCTTTTCTTTTATTTTTTGTATTCACCACCGAACCAGCGTGCAATCAAAACCACACCGAACAACAAAATGCCAATCATCGCAGATACGGTCATAATCGAGGCTACGGTTGAAACAGAATTAATGGCAAATTCAGGGTTATTGGGTGGCCGAGGGTTAGATGACGTCAAAAAAACAGACCCATTCCGACCGTGGCAATGATCACGCAAACGACAGAGGAAGAAATCTACGCCTATCATTCTCAGGGTATACGCTCAAAGCAATCGGCTAACGTTACGGACAGGATCAGCACGCCAAAGGTTCACATCAGAACAGTTCAACTGGCTCGCCATT
>DLZA01000199.1:1526-6510 GCA_003447515.1 Paracoccaceae bacterium | reverse complement strand
GTCTTAGCCCCCTAGAACTGTACCGAACTATTGGGGCCGCGTTTTCTGGTATTGTCAAGGATGTACTGTCAGATGAAACTCGATTCAACCATACAAGGCTAAACTGTGGCGTCCGCAAATGACAAAACACTCTCCGTTCCGCTACTTCAGCTATAAGCTAGTTTTCTCTGACACTAATAATAAAAAGACTGCTAACCGCGAACCGAAAAACTACTTTGTTGGTTTACTGCCCGTTTTCGTGAATAAAACCCAAGACTTATGGTGCGGTCAATATTTTTGAGATGAAACGTAACAGGCTTGACGTCATGGTCGTGACCAGTTTCGCAAGCAGTGATCAGATCGGCCATCATCTCTCCAACAATTGGTGCGTTTTTGAATTGGTTACCACTGGTCCCAATTGCCATATAGAACCCTGGCAACCCAGATTTGTCGTAGATCGGAATCCAATCATCTGACACATCATAAAGCTCGACTACGCCCTTTAGCTTAGTAGGAATTTTTAGTTCAGGGATACGTTGTGCTAGCCGCATGACCTGCAATTGCCACTGGTTAGAAAACGAACGATCAAAGTCATCAGGATCTACCCAAATGCGTTCATCACATTCTGGATCCTCGGAACCAATAAGAATGTGATTGCCACTTTCGGGTCGACAATAGACAGAAGTATCAGAGTCTGAGAGATGGCCACCATGGGTTTCAAAATCCAGTCCAATGGGAGATGGGACATGAGCAACCTCATGGCGCAGCGCGCGGGTCTTGATCGCCATGTCGTCTTCCACCCCGGCCATTGCGTTTATCTTGAATGAATGTGGCCCTGCCACATTCACGACAACCGGTGCAACTATCTCTTGACCACCGTCTATCTTTACCCCTGAGACACGTCCTTGGGCTTTGCAGATCGCGGTCACTTTAGTATTTAGGCGAAATGTAGCTCCGGCAGCCTCGGCTGCACGAAGCAAATTATGGGCTGACAAAGCAGGGTCCGTAACATAGCCTCCATGCGGAAAGAACACTGCCCCATCTAGTTCTTCACCATTGGGCGAACCAAAATCTGGATCATCAAGTTTCCTTACAGGGGCAAAAGAGCTGCGCGAGACAAATGGATAGCGTGCAACGACTTCATCCATACTAAGTTCATCGTACGGACAACCAAGCTGGTCAAGGATCGACATCACTGGCACCATGTTATTGTTTAATTCACTCTTAAAAACCAGGTTACCACAATTAACGTAACGTATCAGTCCCCGTTCATCTTCCACACCAAGGTGTTCAGCCCATTTTAACCAGTAGTAATGAGACTCCCAAGCAATTGCAGCTCCATCCAGAGTAGAATAAAATGGCCGGATCAGGGCGCAGGATCCGGCAGTAGACCCATGGCCGGCTTCGCCGACTTTATCCACGCAAATTGATTTGAGACCTTTCCTTGCAAGTTCAAGTGTAATGGCTGCACCAATTACACCAGCACCAATTATAATTGCGTCATAACTTTCTTTCATCTTTTTTTCCAATTACCTAGTTTATCTTTTGAATCTGGATTAGCGGCCAATAGTTACTTCAGCATATAAGACAGCTCGTAAGCGGCCGGTTTGTTGAAGGTCTCCGCCGCCAATGAAAATGATGTCGTAATTAGGCTTGGATCCCATTGCGCCAAGCAGGCTTCCAACCTCTATTTTGACCATTAAAGGCCTTTCTACTGACTTTTAGCCTTGAGTAGCTCATGGCATTTTTTCCTTTATTACTTGGCGTCCATTTGGCAACCAATTCGTGGAACTGATAAGTTTCAACGTTGATATGGGCAATGCCAGAATCCTATATTCTGAGGAACCTAACATTGATAGGTTAATCGATTAACCACTATTTCGTCAACTACTTTCAACACTTGCACAATTGAAATATCGGACATGAAATATCTGCGGTGTTTCGAAAACGATGAGTGACCCAATAGATGAAGCGTCGAAGGTCGCTTAATGGGAAACCAACAGATGAATGGCACACGTAAGGCATTAAATAATCTTCGATTGTGTTGTCAGAAACCCTGGGCAGATTGTATTGGTGGTATCAAGCGACATTCAATTTCAGATGATCCGTGAAGGTCAACGTAAAGGAAAAAATAACAGAGCCGATGAAGTGTTCGTCGACTCTTTTTTTGCGTTGGCGAAATCATTAGCTCTAGAGCGTGTCGTATTTTATAAAAGTCATTTCGACCAAGTGCTGGGCGTTCGCCCGGGTGGGCGGACGCGTGCCCAATACTTGCGTATCGGGCGGATGAACGCGATCAAACGCGGCACGCTCTAAAAGGTAACTCAGGCAACCAAATGGCGATCTTGTGCCTGATTCACGAATCCGGCCGACTACAAAGCTCTTGAATTGTGGCGATAAGTTTCGCGTCTACGGCACGGTTGGTTGTATCATTGCGGTTGTTGTGGCGCCTTGCGCCCGGCAGACGCGATCCCGGAATTGCCTCGTATTTGTCAAAAAACTTTTCGCAATGGTCCTCCCAACCTTCACCGGCCAGTAGTAATGGCGAAAATGCCAGGAAAAACTCTCCCCCGCGGGGAGGGCCACCATCACCATTGTCGGCATCTTGCGCTTCAAAGCTAAACCGTTCACCGGTCGCACCAGCCGCCAAGAGTTCAACCATCGTTGCAATAGCAGAACCCTTGTGCCCTCCGAAGGGAAGCATCACGCCTTTCAAGATTGCCGCCGGATCGGTGGTTTCATTGCCATTTTCATCCAATCCAGTTCCAAGGGGGACCGAATGTCCATCTCTTGCGGCAATTGCAATATCGCCGCCTGCCATTGCGGAGGTTGCCATGTCGAATACAAATGGTGGTTTGTTTTTCCGTGGCCAGGCAAAGGCGAGCGGATTGGTGCCAAATAAAGGCTTGTTTGAACCATGAGGTGCAACATTTGGCATATAACTTACACAAGCCATCCCTGCCAAATTTTGTTCGGCCAATGCCTCAACTTCTGGCCAAAGGGCGGCAAAATGATGCGTGTGGGTAAGAGTCATTACTGCGATACCGAACTCACTCGCTGCTTTCGCCAGCGCTGGAATACCTCGCTCGATTGCCAAGGGGGCATACCCATCGTCACCATTCGCGTTAACAATTACAGGTGATTTGTTGGAAATCTGCGGATCGGCGGCGCCGTTGACCTTCCCACTACGTAGGGATGCCACATATCCGGGCACCCTGAACAAGCCGTGGGAATGAGACCCGTCTCGCTCAGCAGCAACAACCGTCCGGGTCAGGGCCCCGGCGTTTTGAGGGTCGCATCCATTTTGGGTGAATGCTTCTAGTGCGAGATCATGTATCTCACTCAGCGATAGGTTTACGACGGTCATTAGAAAAGCCTCCCCAGCCCGGCAGGGATCGAAATCGAATTGTGTAGCGCAGTATTATTCATGATTTTCTTCTTTTGGTGTCTGGGCCATTGTTCATGGCTGGTGATGTTGCGGAATATCTCAATTCAACGGTCCCAAGTGTTTCGAGAACCGGTAGATGCATGCTGCGCCGAAATCAGTCTCTGGCAATGAGGGTTCTCGGCTGCCGCCAAGCTCAATTCCCAAACGCGCTGCGGCCAGCATCTTTCCATAGGTCAGGAAATGTGGAATTCCCTGCATGATAAAGCAGAGAACCGGCAATAGATCGGCATATAGCTTATCGGCCCGCTCTTGAGTCCCAGCAGTGAATTCAGCGAAAATTTCGCTAGTCTTATCTACCGTATCAATCGCCGGGATCAGCCCACTGGCACCCGCGCGCAGGTTGTCAGGTAATTCCAGTCCGCAGCGGCCATTGAAAAGCATCACGCTACTCCCAAGCTCTGACGCAACAGACTCAAGATTGACGGCGTTGCATTCCAGTTTCGCGATGGTGAAATTTTCGTGGTCATTCGCAAGCGCGATCAAGCTCTGGTTACTTAGTCCAAAGCCAAGGAATTCCGGCGCATTCTGAATCCCAACCGGGCAATCGACCGCCGAGATAATCTCGGAGAAGAAGCCCGCCAGCTTTGCATCGTCCATTTTCTGCGATGGAGGCTGAAGCATCAGTGCCGACGCGCCGCTTTGAATTGCTCTCTTCGAAAACTCAATCTGCTCAGTGGTCGTATCGCCATAGACGGTCGCCAAGAGCGGTTTGCGTCCATCGATGTGCTTCGCGACGACTTCAAGGACCTCGATGCGCTCATCGAATGTCAGCTTCGAGACCTCCGTACCCAGCCCCAGAATCGCCACCCCGGCAGCCTGGGTGCCCAAAGCCGCATCCACCTGACGCCGAAACGGATCCTGGCGCAATACACCGCGATCGTCAAAGAACGCATAGAGCATTGGATAAATGCCGGGCACTACGACCGCAGGTGAATTGTCGTGCAATGCTATCATGTTACCTCCAAACCATTCTTCTTGCCGTAGGCTTCTGCGGCCCGACCAACGGCGTCCTCGTTCAGGGTAAATCCAAGACCAGGGGCGGACATGACCGGAATTTTCCCGACATTTGGCGCCAGATCCGGGCTTTCGACGATGTCCTCTTGCAGGAGCTGCCACATGATCTGATTGCCATCATCCAAATTAGGAACACCCGACGCAGCTTGTATCGAGGCGCAGGTGGTAATTCCGGTCTCCCAAACACCGTGAATACACACGTTGATGTCGAACACCTGAGCTATCGCAGCGACGCGGCGGAACCCAAGAATACCTCCAGTTTCGTGCAGACCCACAGTCAGCAAGCTTGCCGCACCGCTGGAGCACATCGCGTGAGCCTCCTCTAGTGTGTACACGGACTGGTCGGCGGCAATTGGGACTGAGCAGGATTGTTTCAATGCCTTCAATGCCGGAACGCCAGCAACCGCCGACACCGGCTGTTCAACCATCTCCAAATCGAACCGCGCAAGCTTGTTTATCATTACCTGAGCCTCCATCAGGTCCCAAGCCTCATTCGGGTCGATGCGCAGTCGCTTTTTACCAATTGCCTTTCTGACAGCTTCG
>DLZA01000199.1:0-1479 GCA_003447515.1 Paracoccaceae bacterium | reverse complement strand
TTTCGTGCAGACCCACAGTCAGCAGGCTTGCCGCACCGCTGGCACACATTGCGTGAGCCTCCTCTGGCGTAAATACTGACTGATCTGCTGCAATCGGTACCGAACAGGACTGTTTCAACGCCTTAAGTGCCGGAACGCCGGCAATCGCCGACATCGGCTGTTCAACCATCTCGAGATCATACTTGGCGAGCTTATTGATCATCACCTGGGCCTCCATCAAGTCCCAGGCCTCATTCGGGTCGATCCGAAGTCGCTTGTTGCCAATTGCCTTTCTGACAGCTTCGACATTGGCCATATCTTTATCGTTGGTGTATCCGGCCTTGAGGTAAATCACTTCAAAGCCGTCCTGCACCAACTGACCGGCATGTGCTGCAACCTCTTCCGTACTGTCTCCCTGGACAAACCCCATGAAACTCACCGTGTCATGGATCTTCCCACCCAACAGGGCATGAACTGGCAGACCCACCGATTTGCCAAGTGCATCCCAAAGGGCCAATTCAACACCTGCAAACGCAATATTACCTATTCTTGGATGAGATTGGCTGGCGTAGTGATGTCCAAAATTTTGCGTAAAGAGCTGCTTCATCAAATTGATGATTTGAGTGATGGGCTGCCCCAGCAGGACCGTTTTGGCGGTTAGTAAGAGCGTGTGGATCGCCTCTGGTGACGTCATCGTCGGGGCGGTTTCGCCGTAGCCGACGACGCCCGCATCCGTTTCGACCTCAATCAGGATTGTTGTTTGACCAAGATTCTTACCCATTGCCCAGACATAGGGCGTCTTGAACTCAGAAAAGAGCGGCGTGAGGCGAATATCTATTATTTTCATGGCCTTGTCCTACGTTAGGTTTATCTTCTGCCTAGTGTGATCGAGTTATTGAATAGATGGATGCGTCCAAGGCTGTTGGCTTGTCCATGATGAGATCAGCAAGCAACTCTGCCGACCCAGTGGCGAGAGTCCAACCCAGATGGCCGTGCCCGGTATTAACCCAAAGCCCCTTGTTGGATGTTTCACCGATATAGGGCAGACCGTCAGGAGTCATCGGGCGGAACCCAGTCCACGGCTCGCGCTTGCAACCGTCAATCATCTGCGCAAGGTTGGGGTAAACAGATTTGGTCAGGCGATCGAGTTGCCGGACTATTTTGGGGTTTAGAGTGCAATCATGCCCGGCGAATTCGGCAATTCCAACAACGCGCAATTTGCCATTTATTGGAACAACCCCGACATGCCGCCCTTCGTCGATAATGGGATGCGAAGGTAGGTCGTTGACGCTGGTTGTATCGTATGTAACCGAGTACCCTTTCACGGGGTGCACCAAGATTGATCTTGCGTCTTTTGCAACCAATTTTCTTGTATTGGTCCCAAGGGCTAGAATAGTATTTTTGGCCCGAATATCGCCGATCGTTGTACGTGCGCCAATTACCCTGTCGCCTGACATCAGCAGTTTATTGGCTTGACAACTAACATGTATTATCTGACCA
>DLZA01000322.1 GCA_003447515.1 Paracoccaceae bacterium | reverse complement strand
GGAATTAGGGCCAGACAACCCGAACCATTGCTTCGTTCCTACGATTAAACGGCAAGGTAAGTGGCCCGTCGTAGGTCGCCCGAACAACCTCTGAGATTGGGTTAACCTGGTCAAGTCTCAAGCGCTCCAACAGCCGGACTTCGGCTTTTTTGGAGTTCCTATCGTTTGCACGACCACTGTAGCTATAAACGGCATAGTAGCCGCCTTCGACCACAATAATTTCAACAGATGGGTTAGTAGGCTGTGGGGCTGTCTCCATTGTATATGTTGATGGCAGAAAGAACTGCATATACCGTGTCTCATTCTGCGCTGCCTGTGTGACAGGTACAGTCATTTCTATCTTCTCTGATTGAGCGACAGGTATGGTCATACTTACTTTTGCAACAGAATGGTTTGCCCCTGAAATGTATCCGAATAAGATTCGGAAAGCTTTGTTTGGCCGTGTCAGGTTGGAAACCTGAGCAGCTACACGATCACTGTATTTACGCACTTCGTAGCCATCAGCTTTTGACACGACCTCATAAGGTGGTTCTTCGTATGCCACTACCGCACCTCCAATGAAAATAGCAGGAACTACAACGCAGCTTAACATCAATGATCGAAGAATAAATTTCATATTGGACGACTTGCGCTGGTTACACGACATTTCAAGTCACAGCGGCAAAAGAGATATTTAAGTAGGCTTCGTCAACAAAAAATTTTGCCCGAAAGGTGCGTTCTGTTTCCTGTCTCTTATGCAAGCCCCCCATAAGATATAAGTTGATTCAGACGCCCAAAATCCATGTTGATGATGGCAAGTTTGCTTTTCCATAATTATAGTGCAGGGCAAGAACCAATGCTAACTCAGCCAGAGCTGCTGTTATTTATAAAGTAGTATATGTGACGTCTCGCTATCTGTTGTCATATTTTTCCCAAAACAATGACCTGCTAGAATGCTCTTTTTGTAGGTTGGCGTAATAACACCCGTGCGTTGGGAAATCGCCATAGTTTAAGATGTCGTGACTGAGCATTTCACAATCGCGCAGATGGTTTGTGATGTGACCGTAGCGTGATGTGCGGCCTTCAGTTAGAGCAAAATCAATCATCGCGCGTAGCAACATTGTCGCTGCTAAAGGGTTCTTTTGATGCAGGGCATCTGCTGCACTAGTTAAAAGTTCATAGTCATGGCCATCGAATTCATTCGCCCGTGTCGTGATCAATTGTGCTGCTGTATGCAGATCGGGCCACGTCAGGCAAAAGCGCAAGGCGCGCGGTGCGTTTGTATAAGCCAAAACAAATTGCCGTGCGCGGTCCTCTGCTTCAACATCTTCAAAATCTGGCAATGCTTTCAGGAATTCGCGCAGATGCCTATTATCGAGATTAGCCTCAAAACAGGCCCACCGATACGCTTGCGCATCCGCGTTCCTCCCCAAGGTAAGCAATGTAGCGATATAAGCAGTGTCCCATGTTTCTTGACCATGCGGATCAAATGAGAGATCGGCTTGGGTCAGGATGTCGAGTGCTTCACCTGGCTGATTTTCGGTCAGCTTTAAAGTTGCGACTTCGGCTGCAACGGATTTTTGACGCAGGTTTTCGGCTGTAAATTGCGCAATATAGCCTTCAGTATCACCACTTACTTCTGCAATTTCTTGGAGGCATTTTTGGACAAACGTTTGGCGTTGTGCAGTGCGGTAATCAATGCCAGCCCTCAGGTCACGCAAAAAGGTAAACGCCTCATGATCTGGTGTAGTATTTGCATTGGGTATGTCAGCAAATTGTGTGATCTTTTGTTTAAGCGCAGCGAGCCCGTCTTTGCCCAATGTCTCGGCCAGCAGGCCGATGATATCGTTCCATTCGCCATAGATGTTTTCAGAGACAACCAGCCAAACACGTTCAGCGAGAGCGGATCTGTTAATCTGTGCGCGTGGTCCAATGTCTTCGAAATGTTGCAGTGCTCCGTGAAATACTGTGATTATATCGCCGCGACGATCGTCCGCCCGCGCATAAATTGATGGTGCCAGTTCGATGAACTGCCACAACAGATCGAACGCCGTGTTTGGGTCATCTGGTGCAATCCTGTCGACGATCATCGCAACTTGAATGTTCAGGTCGATGACAAGCGATTTGCGTTTACGCCAACTCACGCGTGTTTTGGATTTGCTGATAGCTGCAAGCCGCTTGCGGACGTCATGTGCCAGCTCAGACGCTCCAAGGTTATAGCTTAGCTCCATTCTAAGCCGTCGTTTGATATCCGCACTTCCTGTGCTGACCTCGATCAAAAGTGCAGCAAGACGATCAGCACCGAGCGCGGCCAAATTTTTAGGATTAAGGGTTTTTTGGGACATAGAGCGTGGCCGAACTTTCGAGAGCGTTTTTGAGGGATGGGTGCAAATCTATGATCCAACGATCACAAGCGCCCATCCTGCCAGCCCAAGTTGAACCAGTTGGATTGCGACTGATAGTCCGTGGAGCCGTTTGAAAGCAGTGTCATCATCTCGGTCAGTTGCCGCGTTGATTTGTGGCATCAATATTTGGCGCGCATAGACCGTACTCAGGCAGGTAACACCCAATAAAGCCGCTGCAAAACCTGAATTTTTTAGTGCTACTGCTGCACAAACAGCCGACAGGATAACGATGACTAAATAGTAGTAGGGAAATGTCCCGCGCAAAAGCGGGCGTACCTGCGCCGTGGGAAGCTGTTTGAACAACACAGGCGCGAAGCCAAAGCTGAAAAAGGTCATGCCGCCGAACAAGACAGCAATAAGTACCAGAGTAAGGATATTCAATTGAGGCTCTTTCATGTAAGTTCTTTAACAGAACGACAACTAGTGTTTACCGGTGCGTTGTCACTTTGATTTGCGGATTTTTACTAAATCACCTTTTGAAGTGAGAGCTGCAGGCCAAGCGCACCGTTCTGTCCATACACTGGAAATTTATGCAGATAGATCGCTGCGGCTTTTACGTCGCTGTAGGTTGCACATGCATGTGCAATCTCACTGACCAGCCGTTCTTGTGTTGCACGATGGCCGGCACCTGCCAGTGTTTGAATACCTGCAACCATTGGATTATAATCAAAGACACGGGCCATGTGATCGCTCGGGATACGTACTTGGCTTGCTTCAACGGACAATATCAGATCAAGCAGGTAATGGTTTGGGCCATGTCACCGGTGAGGATCAGCTGGTAGCAAGCATTTCTACGCTAGCGCAAAGTGACCAGAATTATTCAGTATCCTTATTTTGTGCAGCGATAGTGCAATGAACAGCTAGCTCACCATTAATTTTTAATTGGATGTGATCTCCATATTGCACCTGGTGCAAACCAAGCGCAGTGCCTCCTAAAATAATATCGGCCGTCTTTGTCTTTAAATCATGTTCAAGCAAATGCTTTTCAAGCCAATCGAGTGAGGATTGAGGCCCGCCTTCCATCGGCCACATAGCACC
>DLZA01000196.1:5489-5758 GCA_003447515.1 Paracoccaceae bacterium | reverse complement strand
CCAAAGGAAAACTTCGCAGCTCTCGGTTATAATCACATGGTTGCGCGTGGGCAAAAGGGCTATAATGGCGTCGCGATACTGTCTAAACATCTACTCAAAGACACGGGTCACCGCGACTTTTGTAAAAAAGGCGATGCCCGACACGTATCAGCCCAACTTCCTAATGGTGTGACAGTACAGAATTTTTATGTTCCAGCAGGTGGCGATGTAGCCGATCGTGAAAAAAATGAAAAATTTGGTCACAAGCTCGATTTCCTTGCTGAAATGCG
>DLZA01000196.1:0-5155 GCA_003447515.1 Paracoccaceae bacterium | reverse complement strand
GATTGGTTCAGGAAGGAAGCACCACAAAAATCAGTCCTTGTTGGTGATTTAAACATTGCACCGCGAGAAGACGATGTTTGGGATCACAAAAAACTGCTTAAGGTCGTGTCACATACTCCAGTCGAGGTTGAAAAGCTAACCGAAACACAAAATGCTGGTAAATGGGTGGATGTGACCCGACAAAATATAACGGATGGCAAGTTGTACACTTGGTGGTCTTACCGCGCGACGGATTGGGATGCAGCCGACAAAGGTCGCCGTTTGGATCACATCTGGGCTACACCTGATATTTCGGCCTTTGCACATTCCTCGCGTGTCTTGCGCCATGCCCGTGGTTGGGAAAAGCCAAGCGATCATGCGCCCGTGTTCGCAACATTTGATTTAAACTAACTTAAGAGGGCGATTATGAACCTCATTACAAAACGCGCATTACTCCTTGGATCGGGAGCACTTATTGGCGGTTATATTAGCGCGAAAAATGGAGCAAAGAACCCGATTTTAGATGGCACAACATCCTTGCGGCCAAAAAATACTAAAAACCTGCTGAACGACGCAAGCGGCTTGTCCGAAACGCCGATCCATAAACATATCATTATTGAGCAAGATCCAGACAAGGGTCTCGTCTCAATCTTGCGAAACGAACTCAAAACTGCCAAAATAGAGGGCCGTCCCGTCAGCCTCTCAGCCGCTCGTCACTCGATGGGCGGGCAATCCATTCCACGCGATGGGCACGCCATCACACTCGCAACCAACTTCTTCGAACCTGACACCGCCAACAGTACCTTTCGCTGTTCATCGGGGCTACGCTGGAACAGCGCATTAAAGCAAATGGATGCCATCGGATTTGGACCAAAGGTTATGCAATCCAACAACGATTTCGGAATTGCCTCTACCTTTTGCGTAAATGCTCATGGCTGGCCCGTCCCATACTCCGCCATGGGCAGCACTACACAATCCTTCAAATTGCTGATGCATGACGGCGAGTTGATCACATGTTCACGAACAGAAAACCACGATATCTTCAATCTCACTATGGGCGGCTACGGCCTCACGGGACTGATCACTGAAATGGAGGTAGACATGGTCCCAAACGCACGCCTTCTACCGAAGTTTGAAGAAATGCCTGGGAAAGACTTTGGTATCAAATTTGCTCAGGCCCTCAAGGATCCAACCGTGCAGATGGGCTATGGTCGCATGAACGTGGACAAGCGCGATTTCTTCGAAAACGCACTGATGATCACTTACCGCCCTACTGAAAATCAGGACGACCTGCCGGCAGCCAGCAGCTCTGGTTTTGTTTCTAAATTCGCCCGCAATTTGTTCCGCGCGCAGCTAGGCCATGAAGGTGTCAAACGTCACCGTTGGTGGGTGGAAACCGACCTCCAAGCTAGGTTGACAGCGGGCGAGGTTACCCGAAACAGCCTGATTAACGAGCCTGTAGTCACACTTGATGATCGCGACCCAAGCCGCACTGATATCTTGCATGAATATTTCATTGAACCTAGTCATTTTGCCGAATGGTTAGACGTCTGTAAACGTATTATTCCAGGGTCTTACCAAGAGCTCCTCAACATCACGCTACGCTATGTGGCTCCTGACAACGAAGCGGTTCTGTCTTACGCTCATGTGGATCGCATCGCCTGTGTCATGCTATTTTCCCAAGAAATGACCGTGCGCGGCGAAGCTGACATGGTTCGCATGACCCGTGGCCTGATCCAAGAGACGGCAGACCTCGGCGGAGCGTACTACCTGCCTTATCGTTTACACGCAACACAGGATCAATTCATCCAAAACTATCCCGAAGCTACCAATTTTGCTGCGAGAAAACACGTGCTTGATCCACAACTTCTATTTAGAAATGCATTGTGGGACAACTACATGGCTAGGCTTTAACGTGACTATGCTCCGCTATGTCAGTTTCGGATTCACCTTCTCCTTACTGATTGCCGCGTCACTCAACTACATCCCGGGCCTAACAGACACTGAAGGCCGAGCATTTGGCATTTTCGCACTCGATGTATTTGACGATAGCTTACACTTTTTTTCCGCCCTATGGGCACTCATCGCCGGTCTCATGTCCCATCGCGCGGCCCGAATATTCCTTATATACTTTGGCGCACTCTACTTCGGTGACGGCTTGATCGGCCTTGTCACAGGCTCAGGCTACCTCGACTTTGGCATTTTCAACTACGGCATCCAAGACTTCACTATTATGTTTAAAATCCTTAGTAATCTACCCCACCTCACCTTGGGCGGCTTTGCCATGTTCTCTGTTTGGATATGGAATCGTAAGTGATTTAGTTTCTCCAGTGGTGGAAAAAGCGGCTTCATCTTTTGCTTATCATCCCAGTAATTGGCCTGCTGGCGCACGTCGGGTCCAACGAAATCGCATGTTGCAGTAATATTTTAGACGAGGCTTTTACGCCCCAAATTGAAACCACTAAACATCGGGCAGAACCTGCGACCTACTTGACCTTTCCAGAATGGCACATCGTCTTTGCTTATTATGACTACGCAAAAGTTTTAGAGGGTAAAAATCCACATGAGTACTAATATTTATGTGCTATTTCAGGCTTCTGATCCGCCTTGTGCGACTAAACTGAAACTACAGACAGTCACGGTAGCGCGCCTGAAATTCGGTTTGCACTTGGTTTAGAGTTTGCGACAAAGACCCTATACGCCAGAGCCACCAAAAAGACAGTTGAGGCCGGGGAGCAAGCCAAGCTAACAATCCGAAAAATTATCCACAACATGAGAACCGAAGATCTCGCTGCTATAAACGACATAACTGTGATCCAGGCTCAACCGAAAGCAATTGAAATCGATACACCACAATACGCTACTTTTACCAACATTCTATGCCAAATTATAGCTAAAGATGGGCACATTTCAGAAATCGCGGGTAACGACAAAATCATGATCACGGTTACCAGATTCAAACGCCCAGTCTTCCTTGCAGGTCTTCGTTTACTAGCATCCTTGGAAAGACGAGGCTACAATGACAATCGTTGGTTGGTAAATGTTCAACTCAAGGACCTCCACGCCATCATTCGCGCCTTAGAGGGATCCGATGAGAAATTGGAACATATTTTCGATTACTAGCTTGGTCGTGGCAGCCTGGCTGTCAATGTCGGCTTCAATTATGTGGGCAACGGACGCCGCACCAGGTGCACTCGTCTTCTTTCCGTCAACCGCGTTTATGTCCAACCTACCCAATGGTATAGCCATCACAGGCGGCTCCCTTATAATGGTCAAATTTTCCAGTACTAAACCTAATCTGACACGCAAACTTTATAGCGCTGGTGCGCGGTTAGTACTGCCCGCTGGTTTAACAGGCTGCCTAAAACCGCCAAGTACATTTCACTGACACTTGTCCCAACGGGTCGAATCCCCTAAGTCAGCAGCAACCCAAGCTAAATGAATTGAGAATATGATGCTCGAACTCGACGCCACTACCCCAGCGAATAATATGATCAAAGAAAGCAATGAAACCACGTTTATGGAGGACGTTGTTGAAGCCTCAAAAACCACACCCATAATCGTGGATTTCTGGGCCCCTTGGTGCGGCCCGTGTAAAACACTCGGACCCGCTTTAGAGGCAGCGGTAACAGCTGCAAATGGCAAAGTCAAAATGGTAAAAGTAAACGTGGATGAAAACCAAACGATCGCCAGCCAATTGCGCGTGCAATCCATCCCAACCGTTTTCGCTTTTCACGACGGGCAACCTGTTGACGGCTTCCAAGGTGCAGTTCCACCCTCAGAAATCGAAGCCTTTATTCAACGCGCCATTGCTTTAGCTCCCAAAGAAGACAACGGCCTCGGTGATGCGGTTCTTGCCGCTAAAGAAATGCTGGCGGAAGGTGCTGCTGATGATGCCGCACAAACCTTTTCAGCCGTTCTGGACGAAGAAGCGGAAAACCCAGCCGCATACGCGGGACTCATTCGAGCGTATGTGGTGCTCGGTGAAACCGAAAAAGCGAAGACACTAGTCGACAGTATTCCTCCCGCCATTGCAAACGACGCTGATGTGCAATCCACAAAGGCGCAATTCGAACTAGCTGCTAGCGCCGCAGACGCTGGTGAAGCAGAGGAGCTGATAGCAAAGCTAAATACGAACCCAGATGATCACGCTGCGCGACATGAGCTCGCTACTGTGTACATTGGTGACGGCAAAATGGAACAGGCTATCGATGAACTTTTAGAATTATTTCGCCGCGATAGCGACTGGAATAATGGTGCTGCCAAAGAGCGGCTTTTCAAAATTTTCGACAGCCTTGGTCCAGTTGATGAAACGGCCAAAACAGGTAGACGCAAATTATCTTCTATGATTTTTGCTTAATTCGTTTCTAAGGCTATGTCTAGTTCATGAAAATTATATCTGACCCTCCAAATTCAATTCCAGTCTTCCCTCTCCCCGGCGTGTTGCTTTTGCCTCGCGCGCGCCTTCCACTCAATATATTTGAAAATCGCTACCTTGCGATGATCGACGACGCGCTAAAAACTGAACACCGTCTGATTGGCATGGCGCAACCGCGTGAAACACCAAAGAACAAAGATAAACCCTTCCTTCAGCAGATCGGATGTGCAGGCCGTATTACTACCTTTTCAGAAACCGAAGACGGTCACTACATGATCACACTTTCAGGCTTCAGCCGCTTTCGTATCCGCGATGTCCACGAAGGATTCACACCTTATGTTCAAGCGGATGTTGACTGGTCTAGTTTTTTTGCAGATCGTGGTGCTAGTGTCATAGACGCACATTTTGATCGACCAAAATTTTTCAAAACCCTGTCTAAGTTTTTTACAGCAACAAAACTTTCCACCGATTGGGACAACTTGCAAGAAGCCGATGAAGAGCTGCTCATCAACTCCTTGTCAATGCTGTGCCCTTTTGAGCCTGCTGAAAAACAAGCCCTTCTCGAAGCGCCTGACCTTGCAAATCGCCGGGAAACACTGGTCACTCTGATGGAGTTTGCAGTAGCTGGTGATCCAGGCGACGATCTTCTGCAATGACAACTCAAGCGCCCACAACAGATCCAAAAATGCTTGAAGCTTTGATTTGTCCAGAAACGCAGGGAACATTGTACTATGATTCCGAGGCCCAAGAGTTGATCTCAAAGAAAGCAAAATTAGCCTTTCCGATCCGTCACGGCAT
>DLZA01000110.1 GCA_003447515.1 Paracoccaceae bacterium | reverse complement strand
CTCTAATAGCTTTGCGTTAATATCCGCACTTTGCTAAAGAACTTAAAATTTGTGAAATAAAATGAGCCTGTAAGAGCAATCCATGTCTACAAAAAATGCCATTATTGCCGTCTACACCACCTTTTTAACTTTATTTTTGTTGGTAGTACTCTTTGCAACTTTCCTCGACATAATAGGAATATGCATCTACAAAAATGGTGTTATGCAGACCTGTCAAATAGTTTCAATTGACGTTTCCAATCTCTATAATAATAGTCCACTTTTCAGCATTTTCGCCAACACCAACCTCTTTTTTCTTTGGATTCTATTTGGTGGTGGCACACTCTATTATTTTGATTGGCGTAGGAAAAAAAGTGCTTAAGACCCGCATTATTCCCTGCCTGGACGTGAAAGATGGTCGTGTTGTTAAAGGCGTCAACTTTGTCGATTTGATCGATGCAGGCGACCCAGTAGAGTCCGCCAGGGCCTACGATGTAGCAGGTGCAGACGAACTGTGTTTCCTCGATATTGCCGCTACCATAGAAAACCGAGACAACATGTTTGATGTGGCAGCGCGCACCGCAGAACAGTGCTTTATGCCTCTAACAATCGGTGGGGGAGTGCGTGTACCCGATGATGTTCGGAGCCTTCTCCTCGCTGGGGCGGACAAAGTTTCTTTCAATTCCGCTGCTGTTGCTAATCCAGATGTAGTCGCACGATCTGCAAACCGTTTTGGCTCACAGTGTATCGTTGTAGCCATAGACGCAAAAACTGTCAGGCCCGGCAAATGGGAGATTTTTACCCACGGCGGACGTAATGGTACTGGCATTGATGCTGTAGACTTTGCCAAACATATGGCAGCCAAAGGCGCTGGTGAAATACTCTTAACAAGTATGGATCATGACGGTACCCGTTCGGGTTTCAATCTCCAACTCACGCGAGCCATATCCAGCGCAGTACAAATTCCAGTTATCGCATCAGGGGGTGTCGGTACCCTAGATCATCTAGCCGAGGGCGTCACAGAGGGTGGCGCATCAGCGGTACTAGCCGCTTCAATCTTTCACTTTGGCGATTATACGATTAAACAAGCTAAAGAACACATGAATGCCTTAGGAATCCCAGTCCGGTTGTAACCCATGTCAAATGTCCTGATCCGCCTAGCAAGTACCATCGAAACCCGCCGAACAAGTGATTGTAAAAAATCCTACGTGGCCAAACTCCTTGACCATGGCGCTGAAAAATGCGCTGAGAAATTTGGTGAAGAAGCAGTCGAAGCCATAATCGCAGCAGTAAAAAATGATAAAAAAAATCTGACTGAAGAGGCCGCTGATGTGATATTTCACCTTTTTGTTATGCTCACTTCCCGGGGTATCAAATTTGAAGAAATTTTAGCAGAACTTGAACGCCGTGAAGGAATCTCTGGTATCGTTGAAAAAGAAAATCGCACAAAACGCGAAATACTCTGAAATCCTTGCCTTTTCAGTAAAACGACTGTTGAACCTTTTGTTATAAAGTGTACATTCCAGCGTCTAAACAATAACTAAAAAGGACTCGAATCCCATAGCCCGTAGACCACATCACGCGCCACCACAGCGCGAAACTGGACCCCGCGTTAATGAACGCATCACGTCCAACGAAATCCGCTTAATAGGTGCCGAAGGCGAAAACGTGGGTGTAGTATCTCCCGAACGTGGAATAGAGCTAGCCATTCAAGCCGGCTTAGACCTAGTAGAGATTTCACCGAACGCCAATCCGCCCGTCGTAAAGATCATGGATTTCGGAAAATTTAAATACGAACAACAAAAACGGGAGTCCGAGGCGCGGAAGAAACAAAAAATTATTGAAGTGAAGGAAGTTAAATTCCGCCCAAACACTGATACGCATGATTTCGAAGTTAAGATGCGCAATGTCTATAAATTTTTAGACAATGGTGATAAGGTCAAGATAACACTGCGCTTTCGGGGTCGTGAGATGGCGCATCAACGCTTAGGAGCAGAACTTCTTAATCGAGTGGCCGAAGCGGTTGCAGATAAAGAAGTGGGAAAAGTTGAAAACATGCCCAAAATGGAAGGTCGTCAAATGATTATGATGATCGGTCCTGTTGCGAAGTCCTAGCACGGCTATTAAAAATAGCTAAGGTGTGTTTTTAAAAATGCACCTTATCAGAGGTTTTTTTTGGGGGAGTGTAGTGCCACGATCCCAGCAATAAAATCCTTCACTTGAGGCAAATTTGTCAGCTAGTTATCCATAACGCCTCGATGCTTGCGAGCTTGTTGATGCTAGCATGACGTGCATTAGCCAATCTTCTAGGTCACAGCCTTGGCCTTCTCCTTCACGGCATCAAATGCTATCCGACGGCTCCTAATCTCGTCTCCACTCAACATTTCGGGATTGGAGTAGTCCTTCTGCCAATCCACAGCGCCAGACCACTTCAACGAGGATTGCTGCGTACTGCGCGGAGCCTTTGCATTTTCTAACATGAGCAGAGCCATTCGCGCTGTCTCCAATTGACTGTCCAAATCATTGGGCAAACCCGCACCATTTCCTAAAGGGAAGTTGCTAAACAGCAGACGCGGTACGCCCACATGCTCTACAATATCACGTGCACAACCCATTATGACTGTCGCAATACCTGCCACCTCCAAAGCATTTGCTGCCAATGCAACCGATTGATGACATACGGGACAGTTTGGAACCAGTACAACACCATCGACACCATCTGCCTTGCACATGTCTACTAATGCAGGCCCATCCACATTTGTGGTGATCCGCCGGGATCGGTTGGTTGGTAGCCCGTAGTAGCGTGGGCTCACACAACCAATTACCTCTTGCTCTAACATTGCCATAAGAGCGCGCAACGGAAAATATGTTCGCTGATCTAGCGCCAAAGTATGAACCCTATCATAGGCAATATGCGAGATCCGCAAATCAGGTTCAGGCTCGATTGGATTTGCAAAAACTTTAAAAAACTTCGCCAACCCGTTGTGTGGTGCATCTGGCCCTTGGTC
>DLZA01000273.1:7295-9472 GCA_003447515.1 Paracoccaceae bacterium | reverse complement strand
AACGTGTTTACGGCGACCCAGATGCGTTCGACGTTCAAGGTGCAGATGGTGCAAAAGGCGCGTTTGTGCCACCGATTCTGTTCCATTGTGCCGATCCCGATAATGCGAAGCGCGTTCATGACACAGAGGCGTTTGGCCCCGTTTCAACCATCATGGGATACCGCGATCTAGATCACGCCATTTCGCTTGTGAACAAAGGCGAAGGCAGTCTCGTTGCCTCGGTAATCACGCACGATACTGATGTGGCGCGTCAGGTTGTTCTCGGAGCAGGTGCGTATCACGGACGGCTCTATTTCAACAATCGCGACAGTATGAAAGAAAGCACGGGGCACGGATCACCGTTGCCGCATATGGTGCACGGTGGACCGGGTCGCGCTGGCGGCGGTGAAGAGCTCGGTGGTGTGCGGGGCGTCATGCATTACATGCAGCGTACGGCAATTCAAGGCAGCCCTGATATCCTGACCGCTGTTGGCGATGTGTGGGTATCTGGGGCAGAAGAAAAAATTGCCCCTGCGCACCCGTTCACTCGTACCTTTACCGAAGTGCAGATTGGTGAAACCATCCATACCGAACCGCGCATTGTTACGATGGAAGACATCGAACATTTTGCTGAGTTCACGGGCGATACTTTCTATGGCCACATGGATGACGAAGCCGCCGCTCGGAACCCCTTTTTTCCGGGTCGTGTGGCACATGGTTACCTTTTGCTGTCCTTCGCTGCGGGCTTATTTGTGGAACCAAACGAAGGGCCAGTTCTAGCAAATACGGGGTTGAATAACCTTCAGTTCATGAAGCCTGTGGCGGCAGGCGACACGATCAAAGTGCGCCTTACTGTGAAAAAGAAAACGCGTCGTACTGATGAATATGGCGAAGTGCGTTGGCATGTGACACTGACCAACGAAGAAGACGAGTTGGTCGCAGAATACGAATTGCTGACGATGAACAAATATTAAAGCGCGAGGTATCCAACTGCACCAAACGCCAGCGCAACGCCGCACCATTGGCCCAGCGACATGCGTTCGCGCAGGAACGTCCACGCCAAGACAACTGTGATCATCCCGAACATAGATGCAGCCACTGCTGCAAATTCGGGGCGGTCAAGGTTTCCTGATCCGATTACAATGCTATGGGCTGTGGTGTCCAACACGGCCATTGCCGCCAAAAAAGGCCAAGCGCTGCGGTCTGGAAATTTTGGGCCAGACTGCAAGAGCAGTAAAACTAAAACGCCCGCTGTTGCTGCCAATCGCGTGATCAAGATCACAGGTAGTTCGTCGCCTGCTTGGATTGCGATGTGCCCAATGGCAAACGCGCCTGCAAATCCTGCCCCGCCCAAAACAGACCAGCTCACGGCTGGTAGGGTTGAGGTTTCTTCGTCGTCGGAATGGGACAGATATCCAACCAAAGCCACACCGAACACAACGCAGCCGACAGCCAACCACTGCCCTAAGTTCACTGGCTGTCCCGACAGGCCTGCCCAAGCGATCGACAGGATCGGATATGCTCCGATGATTGGGGCGACCAAACGCACAGGCCCGATCGAAAATGCTTTGTACAAGCCGATACACCCCAGCAAATATACCGTGCCGCCCAAAACACAGTAGGAAAACCCAACTTGTGTTATCGTGGGCCAGTCTCCCAAGCTGGTAGAGATTGGAACAAGGATTATGGATCCAACCAACAAGACCGTGGCCAGTGACGGCAAGATCCTGCCCTTTTGTGATACGTAACGCACGCAAATATCGTGGATGCCCCAAGCCAGCGCTGCAACCAGACCAAGTGAAAGTGATAGCATAAACAGCCTTTCTCATACGGCAGATTGGAAATTCAAGACCCTTGTAAGCGAAATAGTGCGACTCACTTGCTTTGTGAGCGCAATTAGATATTCTTAGGGTTAAATAAATATTCCGCTCATGCAACAAAGTAATAAGTAGATCGCCCTAAGGATGCAGACATGCTCGACAATCCATACCCAAAGGTCCAGACCGGTCCACCAAAGCCTAGTAAGATTATCATGCCTCGTCAGTTTTCGCTGCCGCAAGGAACTGAGCGTTACGTTGTGCAGGGTGCGGGTGCGATCCTAGTTCCTATTTACACGGGTGATCATATCACGATCATAAATGACGAAGGTGGCCAAGTTTGCGAGTTGATTGCTGCGGATGCCAAGGGGAAAACTGATA
>DLZA01000273.1:4181-6922 GCA_003447515.1 Paracoccaceae bacterium | reverse complement strand
ACAAGTGATGATCAGTCTTTACGAGGTCTTCGCATGGGTTTGGATGTACGCAAAATTGATCTAGCAAGCGCCAAAGCTGTGTGTTTCTTTGACAGTGAAACCCGTCCAAAAGTTGAGCAATCTCTGACTGTTCAACGCGATGGTTCTGTTATCATTGCAACGCCTTCGGGTGGTATGGATATTGAACTGCAAGACACGGCAACTTCGCTGACAGTAATGGTGAAACGGGCAACTTTAAAATCACGCGCGCGGTTTGAACTTCCCGATCCGCTCGCTGATCTGATACAAGATATACGTGTTCACACTCAAACTGCTGAAAGTTACTTTGTAAAAGCTGGCGACTACATCCAGATTATAGACGTGGATGGGCGGCAGTGTACCGACTTCGAGTGCTTTAGCGCGCGTAAGCTGGATAAAGGAATTGAACACGCACTTGATGTAACCACGACACGAACACTGATGGGTCATGCCTATCCGATGCCTGGCTTACACGCGAAATACTACGATCAGGAAATGCTGCCATTGGTCGAAGTGGTCCAAGACACCTGTGGGCGTCACGATGCCTTTGCGCTGGCGTGTTCCGCAAAATACTATGACGATATTGGCTACCCAGGTCATGTGAACTGTTCAGATAATTTCAATCACGCGCTGAACAAGTACGGTGTAATGGGCCGTCCTGGTTGGATGGCAATCAACTTTTTCTTTAACACAGGTCTCGACGAACATGGTGTGATGTACGCAGATGAACCGTGGTCCATGCCGGGGGATTACGTTCTGCTACGCGCTTTGACTGATCTTGTTTGCGTGTCTTCTGCTTGCCCTGACGATACGACGGCAGCTAACGGTTGGAATCCAACAGATATTCACATCCGCACTTACAGCGGCAAAGAAACCTTTCAACGGTCAGTGGCCTACCGCCCCACACCAGATTCGGAAGCAAAGATGACAAAACAAACAGGGTTCCACGATAAATTTGCCCAGCACACCCGCAATTTTATCGAATACAACGGTTATTGGCTCGCCAACTGTTTTGCAGAGGCAGGCCCGATCGAAGAATATCACGCTTGCCGCCATGGCGCAGTAATGATGGATTTGTCCCCGCTACGTAAGTTCGAAGTAACTGGGCCAGATGCAGAGGCGCTGTGTCAGTACATTTTTACCCGCAATATGAAAACGCTGGCGGTTGGAGGCGTGGTTTATACTGCCATGTGCTACGAACATGGTGGAATGATCGACGATGGGACGGTGTTCCGTTTGGGGAAGGATAATTTTCGTTGGATCGGTGGCAATGACTATGGCGGTGAATGGATGCGCGAACAGGCAGAAAAGCTTGATCTCAAGGTCCTGATCCGTTCCTCTACAGATCAATTGCATAACCTAGCTGTACAAGGCCCCAAAAGCCGTGATTTGCTGCGCAAGATTATTTGGACCGCACCACATAATCCTGAATTCGACCAACTCGGCTGGTTCCGTTTCACCCCTGCACGTTTGAACAACGAAAGCGGTACGCCGTTTGTGCTGTCTCGCACTGGCTATACTGGGGAGCTAGGCTATGAAGTTATGTGCCACCCAAAAGACTGCACTGTAATCTTCGAAGCGATTTGGGAAGCAGGCAAAGAATTTGATCTGAAACCGATGGGGCTTGAGGCGTTGGATCTTGTACGGGTTGAGGCTGGCCTAATTTTCGCGGGTTACGACTTTAGTGATCAGACCGATCCGTTCGAGGCTGGCATTGGTTTTACTTGTCCGTTGAAATCCAAAACGGACGATTTCATCGGACGTGATGCATTGATCCGCCGCAAAGAGCATCCTGCACGTAAATTGGTTGGCCTTGATATCGACAGCAATGTAGATGTGGAACATGGCGATTGTATTCACATTGGGCGTGCGCAAATTGGCGAAGTAACGTCTTCGATGCGTTCTCCGTTGCTGGGCAAGAATATTGCGATGGCGCGTGTAGATGTGGCGCATTGCGAACCCGGCACGAAATTGGAAATTGGCAAATTGGATGGTCACCAGAAGCGTCTGCCTGCTGTAATCCGCAAAGATCTTGCTGCCTTTGACCCAAATAAGGAGCGCCCACGGTCGTGATGGTTGCCAAAAATAAATGTGCGACTAGGTCATGGATATGAGCAAGATATTTGACCTTCCTGAAGCCCATAGAAGCGCGATTGTTGAAATGGCGCTGTCTGATCATATAAGTTTTGGAGATATTCGTGCAGAGTACGGATTGCAGGAAAAACAGGTCAAGGCGCTGATGCGTGACACCTTACGCCCTGCCAGTTATAAAACGTGGCGTAAGCGGGTACGGGATTTTGGCACGCGGCGGGCGCATTATAAGTAGGGTTCCCATGCTTCGACGAATGGCTATTGCTAGTTTGGTGCTGATTTTCGCAATGCCATCTTTTGCGCAATCCGTAAAACTCACAACAGCGGAAATTTCTACTTTGCTTATGGGCAACACGGCGGTTGGCGTTTGGGAAGGAGCGAAATATCGTCAGTTTTTTAATAAAGACGGATCTGTCATTTTTGCCCAAGAGAGCAGTGAATCCACGTTGGGTGAATGGCGAATTGACGTGAGCCGCGACGAGTACCAAAGCATTTGGGCAGGGGATGTGGAGTGGGAAGGTTGGTACGTGATGGAATACTTGGGTACGTACTTTTGGGTCAGTAAACGCACCCCACCAACGCCTTTCAAAGTACTAAAAGGTCAGAGATTAGTTATCCCCAAAGACTAAAGA
>DLZA01000273.1:3567-3787 GCA_003447515.1 Paracoccaceae bacterium | reverse complement strand
CGAAGCTGTCGTCCAACGCGTCTTTCCAAGGCGTATGATGTTCAGGTGCCATCGTTCCTGTTATCACTGACCTATAAGCATTGTCGCGGAAAGTCATGATATCTGAGACCTTATGGCCTTTCCACGCTTTGAACGCTTGACACGCACCTTCCACATCAAAGGTTGGGTAGTCCGTCTCTTTTATCAGTTCTAACGTATAATCCCCTTGATACCAGATACA
>DLZA01000273.1:0-3196 GCA_003447515.1 Paracoccaceae bacterium | reverse complement strand
TGCATTTCGCTTTTTGATGGTATTTTTATCCGCTCCATTATCACATCGCGTGCCCACCATGCTTGGGCGTCGAACATGTTAAAGGTGAACCACTGATCCTGCATCCCAAGGTAAAACAGGTTTGGATTATCAATCCAAGCCACACCCTTGTACAAATTCGCGCTGGCTAAACGGTTTGCGGTACGCAGGCACAGGTCGTTTTCCATGAAGGGGAAGTGGTGGATGTAACCGGTACACAACAAGATTGCATCAACGTCTTTGGTCGTGCCATCCTTAAAGTGCGCTGTGTTTCCTACTACCTTCGTTAGCAGCGGAACCTCTTGCCAGTTGTCAGGCCATTTGTATCCCATTGGCGCCGTGCGGTGGGAAACAGTGATCGATTTTGTACCGTATTTCCAACACTGCGACCCGATATCTTCGGCGGAATAAGATGTACCGACGATTAAGATGTCTTGATCCTTAAATTCTAGTGCATCGCGAAAATCATGAGCGTGTAGAATTCGACCTTTAAAGCTGTTAAAGCCTTCGAACTCTGGCATGTTTGGTGTGGAAAAGTGGCCAGATGCGCAGACCACATAGTCAAATACTTCGGTGCTTTCTGCTCCACTTGGAAGGTCTCTTGAGGTGATTGAAAACTTATGGCCTTCAGCTTCAACACGGCTTACGATAGTGTTGAATTTGATCCAGTCGCGAACGCCTGCTTTTTTTACACGTCCCTCTATATAGTCTAATAGGACAGCCCGCGGTGGGTAGGACGCGATTTGCTTGCCAAAGTGTTCTTCAAACGAATAGTCAGCGAACTCTAAACCTTCTTTTGGTCCGTTAGACCAAAGATAGCGGTACATAGATCCGTGTACAGGCTCTCCGTATTGGTCCAGCCCCGTGCGCCAAGTGTAGTTCCAAAGACCACCCCAGTTAGACTGCTTTTCATAGCAGACGATCTCTGGGATATCTTCGCCCTTTGCAGCTAAAGATTGAAAAGCTCGCATTTGGGCTAATCCGCTTGGACCTGCCCCAATGATGGCCACCCGCTTTTTCATATTTTTTGCCCTAATTAAAAAGACTGTAAGGATTCAATGCAGCTGATTCTTACATCAGATATCAAGTGTATTTGCTTTTTCCCATGCAGAAAAATGACTGCAGAAATCATCCCATTCTTGGTTTTTCATTTTCAAATAGGCGTTAGAGAATTCCTCTCCCATGGCGGCCATCAGTTCTTTGTCACGGTTGTAGGCACGCAGTGCATCCAGCATGTTTAATGGTAGCTTTGGTGCACCACGAACTTTGTGACCTTCTGCGTACATATCAATGTCGTGCCGTTTGCCAGGATCTGCTTTAGAACGTACTCCTGACAGACCAGCTGCAATGATAACGGCTTGTAGCAGGTATGGGTTCACTGCTCCATCTGGAAGACGTAGTTCGAATCTTCCTGGGCCTGGAACGCGCACCATATGAGTGCGATTGTTACCAGTCCACGTCACCGTGTTTGGTGCCCATGTTGCACCAGACATCGTGCGTGGTGCATTGATCCGTTTGTAACTGTTAACTGTGGGATTTGTTATTGCTGCGAGAGCGCTCGCGTGCTTCATGATCCCGCCAAGGAAGTTGCGACCCTTGTCAGAGAGGCCCAGTTCGGACGTTTGGTTCTTATCGCTGACAGGTGCGGCAAACACGTTTGTTTTAGCGGCACTGCCTGCCGCGTCCCAAACTGAAATGTGTGCGTGACAGCCGTTGCCGGTCAAACCCTCAACAGGCTTTGGCATGAAGGTCGCACGGTAGCCATGCTTTTCGGCGACAGTTTTTACCATGAATTTAAAGAACGAATGCTTATCTGCCGTTTTTAATGCATCGTCAAAATCCCAGTTCATTTCCCATTGACCGTTTGCATCTTCATGGTCGTTTTGGTAAGGATTCCACCCCATTTCCAGCATGTAGTCACTAATCTCACGGATCACATCCATACGACGAACGAACGCTTGTTGATCATAACAGGGTTTGGCTGCAGTATCGAAAGGATCGGAGATTTGATCACCTTCTGGCGTCAATAAAAAGAATTCTGCTTCAATTCCTGTCTTAACATGCATGCCCTCTTCAGCTGCTTCAGCAATCAAACGGCGCAGTACATTACGTGGAGCTTGTGCGACGTCTTCGCCTTCCATTACGCAGTTGCCTGGCACCCAAGCGATTTCTTTGTTCCAAGGCAGTTGGATCACTGCGGATGAATCTGGTACCGCAAGCATATCTGGATGCGCTGGTGTCATATCAAGCCATGTGGCGAAGCCAGCAAAGCCTGCACCATCTTCTTGCATTTCGGCTATGGCCCGTGCAGGGACTAATTTGGCACGCTGTCCGCCGAATAGGTCTGTGAAGGAAATCATGAAATACTTAACGCCGTTCTCTTCGGCAAATTTTGCGAGGTCAGTTGTCATGTGATCAGCTCCCTATTTTGATTCTGGTATCGTGATTGAAAAAGGCGCGTGTCACAAGACCGCGCCCTTAAGTGTTAATAAGAAGTGTTTGGTTTGCCTGGGTACCAGTTTGTCCCTGCTAACGGTATTTGCGCCATTGCTGCGGCTTCCATTGTTAGGGCTACCAAATCCTCTGGCTCTAGGTTGTGCAGGTGGTTCTTGCCACAAGCTCGTGCGATAGTTTGCGCTTCCAGCGTCATCACCTTTAGATAGTTTCGCAAACGGCGGCCGCCCTCTATTGGGTCGAAACGCTCCATCAGCTCTGGGTCTTGAGTAGTGATGCCTGCGGGATCTTTGCCTTCGTGCCAGTCGTCATATGCACCCGCTGTCGTGCCTAATTCGTTGTATTCTTTTTCCCACTTTGGATCATTGTCACCCAGTGCAATTAGTGCTGCGGTACCGATTGCCACAGCATCAGCGCCCAACGCCATGGCCTTTGCAACATCCGCCCCAGAACGAATACCGCCTGACAGGATCAACTGCACCTTACGGTGCATGCCTAAATCTTGCAGCGCTTGAACTGCAGGACGTACAATTGCGAGTGTTGGTTGACCTACATGCTCGATGAACACATCTTGTGTCGCCGCCGTACCGCCTTGCATCCCGTCCAGAACAACCGCATCTGCACCTGCTTTGATGGCTAGAGTGGTGTCATAGTAAGGGCGCGCGCCTGCAACCTTTACGTAGATTGGAACCTTCCAGCCTGTAATTTCACGCAGCTCAAGGAT
>DLZA01000004.1:3207-6369 GCA_003447515.1 Paracoccaceae bacterium | reverse complement strand
GCAACCGTTGGTATTGGAGCAGGACAAATGAGCCGTGTCGATAGTACGCGCATTGCGGCGCGCAAGGCACAGGAGATGGCTGAGGTTTTGGGGCTGGCTGCGCCGTTGACGAACGGATCTGTTGTGGCGTCTGATGCGTTCTTTCCATTTTCTGATGGCCTTTTGACGGCTGCTGAGTCTGGGGCTACTGCAGTTATTCAACCTGGTGGATCCATGCGGGATAAGGACGTTATTAAGGCGGCAGATGATGCGGGTTTGGCAATGGTATTCACAGGAATACGGCATTTTCGCCATTAGGGACAAAGAAAAGATGAAGCGTATTTTGTCAATAAGCCTTGGAATTTTTTTGCTTGATCAAATTACAAAGTTCTATGTGGTCGAATACCTAGATCTGAAGATGAAGTTGGCTATCAATGTGTTACCGCCATTGGTCAATTTCCGAATGGCTTGGAACGAAGGTATCAATTTTGGCATGTTTAGCGATTATGATTTGCGTTGGGCGCTAATTGCGATTTCGGTTGTGATTTCGATTTGGGTCTTATGGTGGGGTCGTTGCTTCTCCGGTTGGTTCGGTGCGGTTCTGGTGGGATGCATTGTTGGTGGTGCGCTGGGCAATACTGTCGACCGTGTAATTTATGGAGCGGTTGCTGACTTTTTGAACATGTCGTGCTGTGGCTGGCGCAACCCGTTTTCCTTCAACGTTGCGGATATTTCAATTTTTACAGGTGCGTTTGGTCTGGTTTTGTTTTCGGAGAAGCTTCACAGAAAGGCGTGACGCCGAGTATAAACTTGGGTAAACATAAAATTGGATGACAGTGAGGGTATTTGCAATGAAAGTGGTGGGATTAAAATTTATTTTAAGCATTACGCTGTTTGCTGCATTGGCCGGGTGTGATACCTCCCAGGGCATCGGTAGGTTCATTGCAGGCGAAAAAAATTTACAGAATGGTCCAGATGAGTTTGGAATTGTGCCGTTTCGACCCCTCGAATTACCTGATGGTTTAACGAGCTTACCAGATCCAACCCCAGGTGGGCGTAATCTAACAGATTCACTACCGGAGCATGATGCCGTTGCAGCGCTAGGTGGACGACCAGAGATGCTCGATAGTAACCGTATCGGTGCGGGTGAAACTGCTTTGTTGGCGGCCACTGAACGCAATGGCACTGTGGCTAATATTCGTGCTGTCCTAGCAGAAGAAGATAAAGTATTTCGTAAAAAGAACGGTCCAAAGCTGTTGCAACGCTGGTTTAAAGTGAACACATATTTGGATTCCTACAAGGGTGAAACACTTCAAGCTCGCCGTACAAACGCGTTGCTACGCAGTAAGGGTATTAAAACGCCATCTGTGTCGCCCGATGGGTCCCAATAAACGTAACGTCCACTACAATTTTATTGAGTTTCGTTGAATGAAACGTGCAACAATCTACCTTCTGTAGGCAGACGTTATTCTGGAGGTCCTATGGTATTGCGAAGTTTAGGCTTCTGCCTGTCATTTCTTTTGCTGGCGCAAAGCGTGATTGCCGAGACAGGCAATGTTACTTCTTTTGAATTGGGTAATGGGTTGCAGGGTGTTGTGATTGAAGACCACCGCGCGCCTGTAGTGACCCACATGGTGTGGTACCGTGTTGGGTCAGCAGACGAACCCGCCGGTTACACGGGTGTTGCGCATTTTCTTGAACATTTGATGTTCAAAGGGACTAAGACTTTAAAACCGGGAGAATTTAGTAAAATCGTCAAGGAGAACGGTGGTGTGGGGAACGCGTTCACGTCTTATGACTACACCGGTTACTTCCAGCGTGTTGCAGTGGATCGCCTGCCCTTAATGATGCAGTTGGAAGCGGATCGGATGCGCAATTTGGTCCTGGCAGAAGAAGATGTTAGCACAGAACGCAATGTAGTCATAGAAGAACGGCGATCGCGCGTCGATAGCGATCCCAACAGTCAATTTCAAGAACAGCGCCGAGCTGTGATGTTTTTGAATCATCCATACCGAAACCCCGTGATTGGTTGGCAGCACGAGATTGAGGCGTTGAACCGTGAAAATGTGTTGAGTTTTTACAAAACCTTTTACGCTCCGAACAATGCGATTTTGGTGGTTGCAGGAGATGTTTATCCTCACGAAGTAAAAACTTTGGCCGAAAAGTATTTTGGCGTACTTGAACCATCCGATAACATACCGCCCCGAGTGCGTCCGAAAGAGCCTCCCCATCTTGCCCCCGTAACGCTTACGTTTAGTGACATACGCCAAACACAGCCTTACCTAATCCGCAGCTATCAAGCGCCGAAGCGGCAGTCAGGTAATCAAAAAGAAGCTGCAGCGCTTGTGATGCTTGCGCAATTGCTTGGTGGGTCTGGTCTGTCGTCGGTGATGGGGCAGAAACTTCAATTGGAACAAAAGATTGCGGTAGCGTCTAGTGCTTGGTACGATTCCGTTTCGTACGATCCCGAAACTTTCGGATTGTATGCAATGCCGCGCCACGGAGTGGAAATGGATGACCTGGTTATAGCGGTTGATAAAGTCTTAGCTGAATTTTTGGAAATTGGAGTCGATGCTGACCATCTTGCGCGATTGAAAGTGCAAATTGCAGCCGAAGAAATTTACAAATTGGATGACCAATCGAGCGTAGCGCGTACGTACGGTGCGGCCCTGACTGCCGGCTTGACCGTGGAAGATGTCCAAGGATGGTCACAAATTCTTCAAGAGGTCACCGAAGAGGATATCATGAAAGTGGCTCACAAAGTTCTTAATATTAAACAATCCGTGACTGGCTTGATGTTGGCGCCACAGACGGAGGGAGCCTTATGATCCGTTTTTTAACTGTTCTTTTTGTGATGTTTTTTGCCGCCGTTTCCGCATCGGCACAGATCAAGATTGAGCAAGTCACGAGTGAGGGTGGTATTCAAGCATGGTTAGTGAATGAGTCTGCCATTCCGTTTGTAGCGATTCAGATTGCATTCCAAGGTGGTACCGCGCTGGACGCTGAAGGTAAAACTGGCGCAACAAATTTTATGGTCGGTCTGTTGGAAGAAGGTACAGGCAACATGGACGCAACAGCGTTTCGCCAAGCTTCAGAAAGCCTCGCTGCGAAATTTGGATTTAGCGCGAACCGAGACAGTGTTCGCATATCTGTGCAGGTTCTGAAGTCGAATATGAATGTAGC
>DLZA01000004.1:0-2815 GCA_003447515.1 Paracoccaceae bacterium | reverse complement strand
CGAGAGTGAGGGCGCAAATCATTTCTGGATTGGAAAGTGATCTGAAGGATCCGCAGACCATCGCAAGCAACAAACTGAACGCAATCGCCTTTGCGGGGCATCCCTACGCTTTGCCAAGCAATGGCACTTTGGATACTGTTGAGGCGCTAACACGCTCTGATTTGATTGACGCGCACCGCGCTGTTTTGACCAAAGACCATCTGGTATTATCTGTCGTCGGCGATGTGACTGCCGCTGAACTTGCTCCGATGCTTGACACAGTGTTCGGTGGGTTACCTGAAAAGGGGGCAAAACTCCCCCAAAAAATTGTTTTTGGTGCGTCTAAGGGAACCACTGTTGTAGATTTCCCATCCCCTCAATCTCAAGCGATTTGGGCGCAGCCAATCGACGTTGACCCTGACCACCCTGATTTCATTCCGCTGTTTGTGATGAACCACATCCTGGGTGGTGGTGGTTTTGGCTCTCGATTAACGGACGAAGTTCGGGAAAAACGTGGCCTGACCTATGGTATTTACAGCTATATTGCGTGGCTTGGCGCGACAGAATATCTGGGTGGTAGCGTCGCCTCTGCGAATGCAACCATTGGTGAAGCAATTTCGGTTGTGAAGGACGAATGGAAGCGCATGGCAGAAGATGGTATTACAGAACTCGAATTGGAAAAGGCAAAAAAGTATTTGACGGGTTCTTATGCTCTTAGATTTGATGGGAACGCGAAAATTGCACGAATGATGGCGGGGATGCAACTTGATGGGTTTGTCCCTGAGTATATCAACGTGCGGAATGAACGTATAAACGCCATAACTGTCGAAGATGTTGCTCGAGTGGCGAGAACGCATATGCAACCAGATGATTTGCGGTTTTTGATCGTTGGCCGACCAGAGAGCGTTTTGTCCACTAACTGACTAAACGTGATTAAAATGGCCATTTGTCCATAATTCGGTAATCGCGAATCGAGGCAGTGCGTGCTAATCTTCTTGCCATGGATTTGCCAAACTCTGACATAAGCGTCGATATCTCTCAGACACGTGCTCCCATACGTCAGTTGGGTGATGCAGTGGCGAACCGTATTGCAGCGGGTGAAGTAGTTGAACGACCTGCGGCAGCAGTTAAAGAAATGGTTGAGAACGCCATTGATGCTGGAGCCACGCGGATTGAGGTAGCATACGCTGATGGGGGTAAAACTCTGTTGCGGGTTACTGATGACGGATTTGGTATTCCAGAGGATCAACTTTTTCTGGCAGTGTCGCGTCATGCAACATCCAAGATTGATGGATCTGATTTGTTGAATATTCATACCTTTGGCTTTCGAGGCGAAGCTTTGCCCTCGCTGGGTGCGGTAGGGAGGTTGACTATTAGATCTCGTTCGAGAGATGCTGAAGCTGCTGCGTCAATAGCAGTGAATGGTGGTGTGGTGGAAGCGGTGAAGCCGGCTGCTCTTTCGCATGGCACAGTCGTAGAATTGCGTGATTTGTTTCATGCCACGCCTGCAAGGTTAAAATTCCTACGAACAGATCGCTCTGAAAGTAGTGCAATCATCGACGTGATTAAGCGCCTGGCCATGGCTGAACCCTTGATTGGTTTTAATTTGCGCGATTTGACGGGCGGGGGCGAAGGTCGTGTTGTATTTCAAGCACCCCCACAAACTGGTGATCTCTTTGATGCACTTCATGTGCGGTTGGCGAAAGTTTTGGGGAAAGATTTTGCGGCGAATGCGCTGCGGATAGACGCCGGAAATGAAGGGTTAGCAATTACTGGATTTACCAGCCTGCCAACCTATTCTCGGGGATCTTCTTCGGCGCAGTATATGTTTGTAAATGGGCGGCCTGTGCGGGACAAAGTATTCGTTGGTGCGATCCGCGGGGCTTACTCTGATTTTTTGCACCGTTACAGATATCCTGCACTCGCATTGTTTTTGGAATGCGATCCGCCCCTGGTAGATGTAAATGTGCACCCTGCAAAATCGGAAGTTCGTTTTCGTGATCCGGGCATTGCGCGTAGTTTGATTACGTCAGCGTTGCGCCGTGCGCTGATAGAGGCCGGACATCGCGCGAGCACGACCCTGACTGATGGGGCGCTGGGCGCATTTCGCCATGAGCCAAAAATTGGAAGTGCGATCTATCAAATGGCGCGCCGCCCTGAGCAGCCGGTCTACACGTCATCGCAAAGAGGTTTTACTGAAGCAATCACACTTTCTGCGCGTTTTGAAGCATCTGCTGAACAGGCAAGTGAAGACCAACCACTTGGCACTGCAAGGGCGCAAGTGCATGAGAATTATGTGATTGCGCAAACTCCAGATGGGATTGTGATTGTCGATCAGCATGCGGCCCATGAGCGGCTAATATATGAACGATTGAAAAGCCAGATGGCCACAAATAATGTAGCGGCGCAGGCGCTTTTGATCCCTGAAATTGTGGAGCTGGCTGCAGATGATCACGTTCGCGTTTTGCATGCTGCTGCAGACTTGGTAAGTTTTGGTCTGGTGATAGAAGATTTTGGTGGTTCAGCCGTGTGTGTGCGCGAGACACCAGCGTTATTGGGCGAAGTAAATGCGGTGGCATTGGTTAATGACATTGCAGATGAGTTAGCTGATTTAAACCAAACACAAAGCGTTAAGGATAAGTTGGAAGCGATTCTTAGCCGTGTAGCCTGTTTTGGGTCCATCCGTTCTGGGCGTATGATGCGGGTTGAGGAAATGAACGCGTTGCTTCGCGAAATGGAGGCAACGCCACATTCTGGGCAGTGTAATCATGGGCGACCAACCTATGTGGAATTGAAACTACGTGATATTGAAAAATTGTTTGGGCGTCGTTGATGG
>DLZA01000335.1:883-9483 GCA_003447515.1 Paracoccaceae bacterium | reverse complement strand
GAAGCCGCTGTGATGCTTGGTATTTCCCAACCGGCCGTTAGCCGGCTTATTTCCGATTTCGAAACGGCTGTTGACTTTCAACTTTTTAACCGTGTCGGTAGGGTTCTCGAACCAACTGAAGAAGCCCGACTGTTGGTAGAAGAAGTGCGGCAAGCCGTGAGTGGTATGGAGCATATTAAAGGTGTAGCCAAGGAGATCAAACAGTTTGGTCATGCCCGATTAATGCTGGCTACAGCACCAACTTTTGCGACGCTTATCGCACCAGATTTGATTGGACAGCTGGCGCAATTGCGCCCTTATGCGATGGTGAAGTTGGAAATTGGATCAGCGGATGATTCCATTGAATGGATGGTGGCGCAGAGCTATGACTTTGGGATCACTACTAGCGAAACTGTGAATCCCAGTTTTGATAGCCTTATAATTACGAATGAAGATGTTTATTGTGTCGTTCCTTTTGGGCATCCGCTAGCTAAAAACACCCAAATTTGCGCAGAAGAGCTTGCAGGTGAAAGCTTCGTTTCTTACGTGTCCACATCGCGGTTTAGATATAAAATTGACCAGTTTTTTGCATCCAAGAAAATTGATAGACGACTGCAATATGAAACGTCTACAACTGAAGCCATCTGCCGCTTGGTAGGACAGGGTCTCGGAGTGTCTGTGGTTGGGTCAAGCCACGAATACCTCAGCAAGATACCTGATTGCGTAGCGCTGCCGTTTGAGTCGCCTATAAATTTTCGGGCTGTTTTGATATGGTCAAAACGTCGGCCACTTTCTGCAATTGGACAAGATTTTCTTAATCTTGCAAAAGAAAGTGTTAGCGCTGATTAAGTGCCTGGCGGAAACTGTTGCGAGCGGCGGTTGAGTGTATGTAATCATAATCGCGCGGATAGGCTTCGCCCGCCACAACGTTCAGTGTTGTAAACTGAGGGCCCTGTGCACCCAAAAAAGAAGGCAGCGCATTGGAAAATGTATTCAGACTGTCAAATTCTTGTGCTCCGAGATATCCAGCTGCGGCTGCAAAGCCGGTGAAATCGACTTTGTCCGCACCGGGCAGGGGGTGAGAACCATTTACCTCGTATACTCTGTTTGCAAACAAAAAGTGGTAAAAATTCGCAACGTTTGCGTTGGCCACTGTGACCAGTGATCCCAAGTTCATCAGTAAACTGCCATCGCCGTCAAACACAAAAACTCGACGATCCGGATTAGCCAATGCCAGCCCCAAGCCATGGCTGGATGCCTGTCCCATTGCGCCAACTCCAACGTAGTTCAATGCTCGTGGGTTTAATGCCATCCAGTCAAAATTTGTCTGATAAACGGCAACAACGATATCATCCTTGTCCACAAAAGGCATAAGGGCTCGAAGCGCCTGATCCCGACGTATGCTCATGGGGCCTCCGGCGCACGGCCAACAAGGAAAATATGGGGCCGCGAATTTTGGTAAGCGGTGTCAATATTTTTTGCGATGTTTTCAACATCATGGGGTTCTTCGATCTGAGAATGGCTAATCTCCATCGCGTCCAGTACGGGCTCCACGATGCGTACGCCATACGATCTTGACTGTTTAGAATGCAGATGCGGTTCTTTTCCCTGCAATCCGACAACCATCACAATGGGTAATTCGTAATCAACACCAATCGCTCGGATGGCATTAAGCGAATCCATCAACCCTGTCTGTTGCATCATTAGCACCGCACGAGTGCCATTGTAGGACATCGCGCCACAGATTGACACGCCTTCGTCTTCTTTACAAATGCGTGTCAGGCGAAAATCGGTGTCTTTTGCAATTGGCCAGAGCAGCCCGTCGCTGGTAACGATGTCGGGCAAGGCCACAATTTCACGCACGCCAGCCTTTTTGATCTGATGTATGATTTCGGCACCGCTGGGGTGGGTAACCGTTGGGCTGTCGGTAAGGGATGGACCAGTAGCACTCATCAGAAAATTCCGTCTAGAAAGTCGGCAATGGTGTCAATTGCAAAGTCAACGTTAGACCGATGCCCAAGCGTGATCCGTATGTAATCGTCAAAGGCCGGAGATGCAAAACGGCGCAGGTAGATGCCGCGATTGCGCAAATATTGGTCCACTTGCTTTGCGGATTGCCGCGCATCTGGAAATTTAATCAAAACAAAGTTCGTTTGGCTTGGAACCACTTCGAGTCCAAGAGAGCTAAGCCTTTCGTTTGCGATCTGTCGAACCGTCGCGTTGGCTTCAAACACTGAACGGATATGTGCCCTGTCTTCCAATCCAGCAAGTGCCGCAGCAACAGCAGTCGAAGAAACTGGGAACGTCAGTGCGATCCGGCGGATGATATCGACAAGTTCAGAATTGCCGTAAAGCCAGCCAATCCGCGCACCAGCTAATCCATAAATTTTTGAAAATGTCTTGCACATGACAACATTACTGGCTTCCCCAACCAAAATGTGCGCTGGTTCATAATCCTCTGCATCCACGTATTCTTCATAAGCACAATCCAAAACCATCAGCACATTTTCTGGCAATGCCTTGTGTAAACGGCGCACCTCTGCCCCGCTTAGATATGTTCCAGCCGGATTTTCTGGATTTGCCAAATAGACAATCCGCGTTTCGTCTGTAACGGCTGCAATCATGCAATCGACTGATGGTTTAAAGCCTTCATCGGGAACCGAAATGACATCTGCATCATTGGCAAAAGCGTAATTGGGTACTTTGAGATAGCCATTTGCACTGCGGATAAGGTTTGTGTTTGGTCCCAAATACGCTCGGGCAAGACGCGCCAGTAAATCATCGGAGCCTTGCCCAACCGTTATCTGATCTGGGTTCAGGCCAAACGCTAAGCCAATGGCCGGAGCCATAATCGTGTCAACATGTTCCACATATTTTTCGAGGCTGCTTGCAGATGCAACTGCGGCAGCACGGGCTAAAGGGCTAGGGCCGTAAACGCTCTCGTTAGAATTTAAAAGTAAAGCAGGCGAAACCTGTGGATTGGGACAACTGCCGATCATGTGCGGTTTAATTTTATCGATACCGGGTTTAGCGAGGGTAACAGACATTCAGGCCTCCTAATGGATACCAACAATGTATCACACAAATATTTTGATTTGCAATTCACATACAAAAAAATTATACCAGATCTATAATCTAAAAACTTTAACTGAAACAAAAGCGAGTTAAGATTGTCACCTTCACAGGGTCATAGCGGATTTGCAGTGACGTTTGATTTATCTGAACCCGGATACCAATCTGGCGACGCAATTCTGCGGTGGTCAGATAACGCTAACCCCTTGGGGTACTATCCAGTTCCGATCATAAGCATTAATGGTGGCGAAGGCCCGACCTTGTTGGTGTTAGGTGGTGTGCATGGTGACGAATTTGAAGGGCCATCTGCCATTATGCGGCTGGCGCAATCTCTAAGACCTGATCTTGTTGCCGGACAAGTTATATTAATGCCAGCAGCAAATGCTCCGGCGGTTTTGGCATCATCACGTGTTTCACCACTTGATGGGCAAAACTTGAACCGAGCATTTCCGGGTTCTTCGCAGGGTGGACCAACGGCGATGATCGCGGATTTCATCGAAACTCAAATCCTACCAATTTGCGATGCCGCAGTGGATTTGCATTCTGGAGGTAAAGCATCTTTTTTCCAACCTTGCGCGTTGGCTACCAAGGCGGCAGATGCTTCACTATTTGCAAAAAACATGCAGCTTGCACAGGTGTTTGGATTGCCGTTGATCTGGCAACTAGGTCAACTCAATGACAAACGATCGCTAAACTCTGCGGCTGAACGTGTGGGCATCCCAATGATTGCCGCTGAACTTGGCGGTGGCGGTGGTGTTGATCCCGTTATTGCCGATCAAACTGAACAAGGTCTTTACAACATAATGCGGTTTTTGGGTATGATTTCTGGTCCTAAACCAAACCCAAATCGTGCTCGCTTGGTGGAATTAGCTTTTTCCACGGATACACTTTATGCCCCTGCCGATGGCCTTTTCGACAGGGCGATTGCGGCTGGTCAGGATATAAAAATTGGTGATATCGCTGGCACCTTTCATTTTCCAATGGAGCCCGCACGCGCGTCGCTACCATTAGCATTTTCAGCATCTGGGATGGTTCTGGCCCATACCTGTAGAGGTATGGTGAAGCGCGGTGATCTGTTGGCGCTTGTTGTCCGCGATGTGGACCCGTAAACATGAAGGTTTATTCGCACTTTATTGATGGCGTTTTCACCAATCCCTCTGGCCAGACCATAGCTTCTGTTGATCCATCAACGGGAAAAGTTTGGGCCGCGTTCGAAAAGGGCGATGCCGCAACGGCAGATCGAGCGATACAGTCTGCCAACCGGGCGTTTGCCACAGGTCCTTGGGCAAATGCTGATGCGCAGGCGCGTGCGAAGATTCTGGATCGGCTTGCAGAAGTTTTAGAGCAGAGCTGGCAAAGCCTTGTATCCGCTGAAATTCAAGATAATGGCAAGCGGATTACGGAGGTTTCCGGGCAATTTTCCGGACTGCATACATGGTATCGTCATTTTGCAGCAGAAGCCCGTACATTAGGCAAAGAACCACAAAAAAATGCAATCCCTGGTGTTAGCAGTGAATGCCACTACATACCATTCGGCGTGGTGGTCGCCATTACGCCTTGGAATTCGCCCTTGATGATTTTAGCCTGGAAATTGGCACCGGCGCTGGCGGCTGGCAATACTGTCGTCGTGAAGCCTTCTGAATTGGCTTCAGCATCTACATTGGAGTTTGCCGCACTCGCAAGTCAGGCCGGATTGCCACCGGGTGTTTTAAACGTTGTCACAGGTTTTGGTGACGAAGTTGGTGAAGCATTAGTGCGCCATCCGTTGACCCGTAAGGTTACCTTCACTGGCTCGGACTTAGGTGGACGAAAAGTCGCTGAGGCGGCGGCAGGAAATGTTGTGCCCGCAACATTAGAGCTGGGCGGTAAATCAGCGCAAATAGTCTTCGCTGATGTAGATTTAAATAATGCGATAAATGGAGTGTTGTCAGGTATTTTTCTGAGCAATGGGCAAACCTGTGTGGCGGGGTCGAGATTAATCGTTGAAGGCGCCATTAAAGATGCCTTCATTGCGCGTCTGCTGGATCGGGCAAAATCCCTGCGTTTAGGTCCGCCCATGGTACAATCTACGCAAGTCGCGCCCCTTGCTAATGAAGCCCATTACATCAAAGTTTTGACCATGATTGAAACGGCAAAAATTGAAGGGGCGACGTGCCTTTTGAATGGTGTTGACATAGGTAAAGACTATCCAGGATTTTACATTGGCCCCACAATTTTTGATGATGTCAGTACTGATATGCAGTTGTGGCGAGAAGAGGTTTTCGGCCCCGTCCTTGCCATCACAAGTTTCAGAACTGAAGTTGAAGCCATCATGCTTGCCAATGACAGTAACTACGGTCTGGCAGGTGGCGTTTGGACATCAGATACCGACAAAGGCGCGCGGGTGGCGGCGCTGGTGAATTCGGGAACTGTTTACATCAATCACTATCGGAGCGTGGACCCTGGTTCACCGATCGGTGGCATAAAACAATCAGGTTACGGACGCGAACTCGGGCCGGATGCGATAAAAGATTTCTTACAAGTTAAATCGATTTGGACGGGCACCTTACGGGTTGCTGATCCTTTTCCAGATTAGACGGACCAGGACACCGGTGCGCAAAATGGCCTCAATGAATATAGGAGTGTATAATGCCAGATGATTTCAACATTCCCGAAGGTGATTTTCGGGGCCATGATCAACAATCTGTTTGGGCGCATGGACCAGACTCGGAATTGTCCGAAGTTGGCCCTGGAACGCCGTGTGGCGAATATCAACGTCGGTTCTGGATGCCCGTTGCGATGACAAACCAAGTGGGTGATCTACCTTATCGCATCCGCATTCTGGGCGAAGACCTAGTGCTGTTTCGTGAGCCTGGTGAGGGAAAACTGGGTCTGACTCATCTACACTGCGCTCATCGCAACATGAGCCTCGAATTTGGGATAATTGAGCCGGGCGGCATTCGCTGTTCCTATCACGGCTGGAAATATGGTCTGGATGGGACGGTTTTGGAAACACCTTGTGAGCCTCCAGCTTCGCAGGTGAGGAAAAAGGCTTGTTTGGGAGCCTATCCAGTCATTGAATATAAAGGTCTGGCCTTCGCCTATCTCGGACCGAGCGATACGATGCCGCCTTTCCCTGTGACCGATACGTTTGACGAAGATGGCGATGAAATGCTGCCGTCCCTTATCAAAAGCCCTTGCAACTGGCTTCAGGTGATGGAGAACGCGTGGGATCCGTTCCATGTTGTTTACTTGCATACATTGGCAGTGCGTAGTCAGTTCATTGATGCTTTTGCCGAAATGCCAATGATTGAGTTTCACAATGGACGCTATGGCGAGTTCTACACCAATGTACGCCGGGTCAATGATATTGTCTGGCTGCGGGTGCATGATCATATGATGCCATCGTTCACACAGAATGGAGCACATTTCCCGGTACCAGATAAGTCGCGGTATTTTGGGCGTTGTGGCCTGACGCGCTGGGTCGTGCCCATTGATGATACCCACACGCAGGTTGTCACTTGGCGACATTTCCGTGAAGGCGATGATCCAAACGGTTTGACCGACAAATCAAAAGTTGGCTTCGGCAGCACAGATTTTTATGGGCAAGACCCCGATCGCAGTTATGAACAGCGCCAACGGGATCCTGGTGATTATGATGCCTGGGTCAGTCAGGGGCCGCGCAATATCCATTCCCGAGAAAACCTCAGCTTCACAGATCGTGGGGTGGCCAAAGTGCGGCGCATGTTGCGCAAAGAAATTCGCAGTGTTGCCGAAGGCAACCCAGTGATCCATCCCGAACCAGGGCCTGAGGGTATCCTGGGCACCTATGCGGGTGATACTATGTTGCGGGTGCCGCTACAGCATGGCCGGGACGATGGTGCTGTTTTGAGAGAAATATCCTTCAAAGTAGCTGGAATTTTTAAAGCCGGTGATGAGCAATCTATTTTGAGCCGCAAAGACTACATCGTTTCGGCCCTGCAAGAATATGAGGCGAGCTGGACATGAAACGCAAATCTATCAACCCTGGCCGGGTCGACTGGTCCGGTGAAAATCCTGGTATTTACCTAAAACAAGGCCCAGATGCAGAAACCTATTCTGCATTGGCTTTATTTTTTCGAGTTGTTTTATCACCCTATGGGCGCGGAAGCGCCGCCATTGTCCTCGGTGCACCCGACACGGCAAAAGGTTGGCCAGATGTACCCAATTTCATCATGACCGATAATCAGCGCATGATGCGCTGGATTGTAGAAGGTTGGGTTGCGAAGATGCCAACCTTTGTTGGTAAGGCTGGATTGGCTGCGATGAGTTGGCTTGATTGTGACAGCGTCACAAAACGCCCAAGTGACCTACAGACGCGATATTCTGAAACGCTGCGTGGGTCGGGCGTGACGCTCGAAATGATTTGGGAAAATATAGGGCTACCGATCCCAGTCGAAGTGACTAAAGAAAATTCTGCCACTAAAGCCCATGAGATGTATTCAGTTTTTCTGGAAGCTAAACGGGCTCAGATTGTGATTAATGGGGCTCCCTTGCCTGGGCAAATCGTAGATAGACAGTTTTTTGGCCGCACCATGAGCACGGCTTTTCTTGCGTTCTCTGAAACTTGGGTCACGCCACTGGAGGATTTATAATGCCCCTACACCAACCTGTTACACCTGGAATTGTCGATTGGACAGGTGAGAATCCAGGAATATTGCTGAAAGATGATGCGGGTAATTTCAGCGCAATGGCGTTGTTTTTCCGAGTGGCGTGGTCGCCCGTTGGTCAAGGTCAGGTTTTGCTGCTTTACGGTGCGCCAGATCAGGTTGAAGGGCCGAAGCACGCGCCGAATGTATTACTAACTGACAGTGAACCCTTAGCGGCCTTTTTAAAAGAAAATTTCATTGGCAAGTTGGGCGCCTTTGCTAATGCACCCGCTTATGAAACCGTTCCCATTGTGTTGGCGCAGACTATACGCACATCTGGTGATCCAATGGGGCATCGATACAGTGAAACTGTAGTAGGTGGTGATCTCACAGTGGAATTGGTTTGGGAAGGATTGGAATCGCCAAAGGCGCTTGAGCTCACACCTGACCAAGTTGGTACCGGCGAGCACACGATGTTCACCCTGCTAGTCCCTGCACGCGATGCCCAGATTATCGTCAATGGCAGCCGCTTGCCGGGTGATGTCGGGGAGCGGGTCCAGGCTGGGTTTAAAACTACCACTGCTTTCCTTTATTTTTCGGAAACTTGGGTCATCCCACCGGAGCAATCATGAATTTACATCCACCTGATCGGCTGGCCTTTGACAAGGCGTTGGTTGCTCAACCGGTATGGAACCGTTTTAACACAGCTGCTGAGGCGCTAAAATTGCCGCAGAACGTTCTTCTGCATGCAGGCCCCAGCTTTGCTGATCCCAAACAGATCACCCGTCCGATATTAAATTCAGCCTGCGTGGCTGCCGTTTTTGAAGGCATAGCAAAAGATTTTGATCAAGCCGAGGCCATGATCTCAATGGGCGAAATTATTTTGAAACCTGCTCAGGACCATGATGTTGTAACACCATTGGCAGCCGTAGTTAGCGCATC
>DLZA01000335.1:0-512 GCA_003447515.1 Paracoccaceae bacterium | reverse complement strand
CACCGATCAATGGTGGCGCGCGGCCAGCGCTACGGCTAGGTTTGCGATCAGAAGCGGTTTTAGATCATATCCGTTGGTTGAATTCGCGATTTCTGGATGTACTGGAAAATGGGTTGGCGGAAGGTTTCGCGCTTTTACCCCTAGCAGTGACAGGCCTGATCGGGGGCGATGATTGCCATGGTCGCACACCCGTCGCAGGCGCGGCCCTAGTTGCAGAATTGATTGACCGGACGCCAGGAGGCATCACGGATCCAGATGTGCTGGATTTCATGCACAATTCGCCCAGCCTATTTCTCAACCTTTGGATGGCTGCCACCAAATGCATGATGAAGTCTGCCGAAGGCATTAAAGGCTCCAGTTTTATCACAGCTGCTGGCGGCAATGGTCGGGAGGTTGGAATTCAGGTCGCTGGCTTGCCTGGTCGCTGGTTCACAGTGCCTGCCAAGCCGCCGGTGGGGACATTTGATGTTGATCTTCCAACGGACCGCTCGATGGGTGCTATTGGTGACAGT
>DLZA01000373.1:736-28604 GCA_003447515.1 Paracoccaceae bacterium | reverse complement strand
AAACGTTTTTGATGTAACCTTAGTTGGGTAAAAAACGACATAAGCGTAAAAGTGTATTCACTAAATAAAGTGTACTTTTTCTCAAAGAACATAAAAAGACATTTGGTGTTGTCGTCACCAAGAGGCAATTTGTGCAAATCTAATACTTCAACTTGAGAGCCTAACTTGGTTTGGAGAATAATGAAAAGTGATTGTTGAAAAAATTTTTAAAAAAGGACAGTGAGCCATTTGTTTACGTATTACAGGACATTTCTATCGAGCGGCATAATTGAGCTACATGGCATTCTAGTAAGAGGTGTTTGAGGTCGTTTCAGAGACAGATTTACGCACTTTTGCGGGTCTTGTGCAGCATGTCTTGAATGAGGTAGGTGCATTGCAAAATCTTACCTTTTTTGTGTAAAAACTGTGTGATATTCTGATGACTATAATTTTACAAATAGCTTTGGGTGGAGCGCTCGGAGCTGTACTTCGTTTTGCTGCAGTGCAAGCAATGGTTCGGGTATTTTCCGTTGGGTCGCCTTTAGGTACAATATTTGTCAACTTGCTTGGGTCCTTCTTGATGGGCTGTGTGGCTGTCTGGATGCTAGAACGCATCGGTGATGCAAAGGCTGCACCGTTTATGATGGTGGGGGTTTTGGGTGGATTTACAACGTTTTCAACGTTTTCGCTGGATGCAATTTCGTTGTGGGAGCAGGGGCGGCAGACTTTTGCAATGGTCTATGTTACTGGGTCCGTGATCGGTGCAATCTTTGCTTTAATGGCAGGAGTTATGATAATGCGAGCTATATTGGCATGAGTGGTACAGGTGTTCAGCACATTGCAGTGGCCGCAGATGCGGCAGAACAGCGTGTGGATCGTTGGCTCAGGAGCATGTTTCCGCACTTGAGCCAAGGGCGAGTGGAAAAGATGTGTCGCAAGGGTGATTTGCGAGTGGACAAGGGCCGTGTCAAAGCTAGTACGCGTTTGCAATCAGGGCAGATCGTACGTGTGCCCCCGTTACCTGATGCTGATAGTCCCAGACCAAAGCCAGAAGCGATTATTTCGAGTGCTGACACACAGATGATGCGCAATTTGGTTATGTATAAAGACGATGATGTAATCGTTTTAAATAAACCTGCTGGTTTGGCGGTGCAAGGTGGGTCAGGCCAGACACGCCACCTTGATGGGCTAGCTGATGCTTTGCGGTTTGACTTTGATGCAAAGCCGAAGTTAGTACATCGGTTGGATAAGGATACTAGTGGCGTTTTTGTGATGGCGCGGACAGGTCGGGCCGCGGCTGGATTGGCTAAAAGCTTTCATCAGCGTACGACGCGCAAGATTTATTGGGCGGTGGTTGCGGGAAATCCAATGCCGAAGGTAGGAACTATTCGATACGGTTTGGTTAAAGCGTTAGGGCATGGGCCAAATGGCGCAGGGGAGCGGATGCAGTGCATTCATCCGGATGAAGTTGAGCATACGAACGGAGCTAAGCGTGCCACAACGGATTTTGCGGTCATTGAAAGCATGGGACAACGTGCAGCGTGGGTTGGACTATCACCAATAACGGGACGTACGCATCAGTTACGCGCGCACATGGCCGAGATGGGGCATCCGATTGTGGGTGATGGTAAATACGGAACTAATTCGCAAACTAATGAAGGCGAGGGTTGGGGCGCACAGCTTGGTGGAGCTATTAGCCGCAAGTTGCATTTGCACGCGCGAACGTTGATGATTACCCATCCTGTGAGTGGTAAATCCATGAGTTTCACCGCTTTGCCCCCAGAGCATATGGCGAATACCTTAGAATTGTTTGGGTTTAATCTGGCTTATGCGCCTGAAGATCCGTTTGAGTATTACGAGAGTTGACCCATGAGCTTTTTGAAAAAGAAACGGTTTTGGACCGATGTTGCGGTTGTGGGCAGCAAAGGTGGTTACGTTATTCATTTGGATGGTCGCGTTGTTAAAACTCCCGAAAAGCATGATTTGAATGTGCCCACACGGGCCGCTGCAGAATTGATTGCCACGGAATGGGCGGTAGTAAAAGATACGATTGACCCATCGACGATGCCTGCAACTCAATGGGCAAACGTGGCGATTGATCGTGTTAATGAAAAACACGACGATGTGGTGGAAATGTTGGCAGCCTACGGTGAAACGGACTTGTTGTGTTATCGCGCAACACATCCTGATGAATTAATTATTAAGCAGGCGGCGGCTTGGGATTTGCCCTTGGAGTGGGCAAAGGTGGCATTGGGTGCGCCACTGAAAATAACACAAGGCGTGGTCCCTGTAGATCAACCGAATCAATCAATAGCGAATCTGCGGGCCGAGGTGGCTAAAATGGAGCCGTTTAGCCTCTCTGCCTTCTATGATCTAGTCCATATATCTGGGTCGTTGGTTCTGCCACTTGCGGTTTTTCACCGTGAAATGAGCGCCGAATCTGCTTGGAGTGCGGCGCAGGTGGACGAAATTTGGCAAAAAGAGATTTGGGGGGAAGATGAGGAAGCTATAGTTGCGACTGAGCAAAGACGTCAGAGTTTTATCTTTTCGGCTAATCTTCTCGATTCCTTGATAAAATCCAAGTGATGTACTAAAAATAGGACAGCAATCCTTCTCTAAAAGGGCAAAGCATTTTTCAAAAACAATGAGGGTGTAGTGAGAGATTGAGATTGGGGTGAAGATTGAGCTCTAATAGGTCAATATTTGTGACTAATCATGGTTCCCTTAGGTTAAGCAGGCTCATTAATAAAAGACGAAAACTCCTTGACCTCAGTGGGTTGGAATAAGATGATGGACCCTACCTTTTTGGTTATTGCTGAAAAGGTGGGAGAAAGCCGTTCAAACGCGCGGCACACCGTTCCCAATGAACGGTTCATCAGGAAGAGGTAAAAATGAAAAATTCAACTTTCGTCGGCACATTGGCCGCTGCGACTTTCGCAGCAGGTTTTGCTGCTGCTGGCACACTCGACGATGTCAAAGCAAAAGGTTTCGTGCAATGTGGTGTTTCCACAGGTCTCGTAGGCTTCGCTGCTGCTGACGCAAACGGTAACTGGGATGGTTTTGACGTATCCATATGTCGCGCTGTTGCTGCTGCTACTTTGGGCGATGCTCAAGCTGTTAAGTTCACACCGACAACAGGTAAAACACGCTTTACTGCGTTGGCATCAGGTGAAGTTGATCTGCTGGCTCGGAATACAACATGGACGTTCTCTCGTGACGTTGACCTCAAGTTCACTTTTGTGGGCGTTAACTACTACGATGGCCAAGGCTTTATGGTTCCCAAAGAGCTCGGCGTTGCATCTGCAAAAGACTTAGATGGCGCGACAGTATGTATTCAAACTGGTACAACCACAGAGTTAAATTTGGCGGACTTTTTCCGTGTAAATAATATTTCTTACGAGCCCGTTCCAATTGAAACAAACGCTGAAGCACAACAACAATACCTAGCGGGTGCTTGTGATGTGTATACGACAGACGCTTCTGGTCTGGCTGCCACGCGTGCAACATTTGAAGATCCTTCTGCACATGTTCTGCTGCCGGAAATTATCTCCAAAGAGCCGCTCGGCCCGCTGGTACGTCACGGAGACGATCAATGGGGTGATATAGTTCGTTGGACTTTGAACGCATTGGTCACGGCTGAAGAGCTGGGTGTGACATCTGCGAATATCAAAGAGATGGGCGCAGCAGCTGGAAATAACCCAGAAATTAATCGTCTTTTGGGTACCGAGGGTAACCTGGGTGAGCAGTTGGGTCTGTCTGCAGACTGGGCAATGAAAGCAATTGTAGCTGGTGGCAACTACGGCGAGATTTTTGCGCGTAACATCGGCGAATCAACACCAATCGGTTTGGCTCGTGGCCTGAACGCTCAGTGGACTGATGGCGGCTTAATCTATTCCCCACCATTCCGTTAAATTTACCGAAAGGGCGCGGTTATTGCCGCGCCTTTTTTTTTACGAACTACGAACAGGTGCAATTAATCCACGGCGGTTCATAACCGGTATTGGAAATTGGCACTAAGACAGTAGACAAAGGGAGCGTAGACACATGTCTGCAACTACCGATCCTAAAAGGGGCGGCTTCCAACTTAGTCAGCTAATTTACGACACTCGCTACCGTTCGATGACGATCCAGATCGTGGCGCTGGTGTTTTTTCTTCTTGGCTTGGGTTGGTTGCTCAACAATGCGGCACAAAACCTAGCTGCCTTGGACAAAGGCCTAAGCTTTGGCTTTCTAGGGGAAGCTGCAGGTTATGATGTGAACCAAAAGTTAGTCGAATATCATAATCAGATGTCCCACGGCCGTGCAGCGCTTGTGGGCGTATTGAACACTCTGCTGGTGGCGGTGCTGGGCTGTATCTTAGCAACCTTTTTAGGTGTAATTATTGGTGTACTGCGCCTGTCCAACAACTGGGTTGTGGCACGGATTATGACATTTTACATCGAAATGTTCCGAAATGTGCCCGTGTTGTTGTGGATCGTACTGGCCATGGCGATCTTTATTGAAAATCTACCTGCGCCGAAATCTTTCCGCGGTGATGATGCTTCTATGTGGTTTTCAGAAACTGTTGCTGTTACTAACCAAGGCATCTTTATCCCGCGCATAATGGGAACAGATTATTGGTGGCTTTTCGGTGTTGCGATCGTTGTGTCCGTTTTTTTCTGGCGCGGCATCAACAAATGGGCCAGCGATAAACAGGACCGCTCGGGTTTACGCCCAAGCACATGGTTGATCCGTCTTGTCGCGCTTCTTTTGCCTGTGTTAGTTGTGTACTTTGCAACAACTGCCTTTACGAGTGGCCATCAAAGAGACTTTCTTGTCCGGTCAACAACCGCAGTAGCGTCGTTGGATGAAATTAAAGCAGGCAAGCGCCCTGATCTATGCTTTGTCGGAGGATCAACGTCATCCTTGAACGCTTCGCGCGTGTTGGAGAAATTTGATATTAAGTACCGACGCAAAAAATACGTCACACATGGTGGGGCTTTAGAGGGTTTTATCAGCGGTAAATGTTCGATGCTTAGCATCGCAGACGCTGACATGGACCAGGTTATGGCAGACGTAAAAGAGAACATAAACGGGGATGGCGTTTTATCTGCTGTGTCCGTTGATTTCACGACAGGTCGGGCTTTACAGATTGATTATCCTGCCTTGCCTGCAAAAGGCATTCCGAGATTTGAAGGCGGCACGCATATTCGCGGTTCGTTGATTGCGCTAACCTTGGCGCTGGCGCTATACACAGCCGCTTTTATCGCAGAGATTGTACGTGCAGGGATTATGGCGATTAACAAGGGCCAATCAGAGGCGGCTTTTGCGCTAGGGTTGCGGCCTAACCGGACGATGAACCTTGTGGTCTTGCCTCAGGCATTGAGGGTGATTATTCCGCCGCTGATTTCTAATTATCTAAACCTTACCAAAAACTCGTCATTAGCGATTGCGGTGGGGTATATGGATATTACAGGCACGCTGGGGGGTATTACGCTTAATCAGACAGGCCGCGAGATGGAATCCCTGTTGATTCTGATGGCGATTTACCTAGCGATTAGTTTGACGATTTCTTCGATCATGAACTGGTATAATGAATCTGTTAAATTGAGGGAGCGTTGATATGAGCAATATTGGTTACGTACGCACCAAAATGCTGCCTGAGCAGGTTCCTCCTAGCTCGGCGGTGGGACCTATCAAATGGATTCGCGAAAATTTATTTTCTAGTGTTCTTAATACCATATTGACGGTTTTGTCGGTCTTTTTCCTTTACTATGTATTGGCAATTGTACTGCCCTGGGTTTGGAATGGATCTTGGACAGCAGGATCGCTGAAAGAATGCCGCGAAGTGATTGCGGCAGCTGCTGGTGAATATGCAAGTGAACATGGGCATGGTGCTGCCTGTTGGTCTGTGATCCGCGAACGTTACTTACAATTGATTTACGGGTTTTATCCAGCCGAAGAATATTGGAGGCCAAATCTCACCTTTGCTCTGATGCTGGTGGCTTTGTTGCCCATCTTGTTTAGCAATCTACCGCGGAAAATGCTTTGGTTTTCTGCGTTTTATCCTTTTGTGGCATTTTGGTTATTGTGGGGCGGTTCGATCTTTACTCCTTTGGGTGTAATGATCGGATTTGTTCTGGGCTATGCTTTGATGCTTTTGATGGGTAAGCGGTTTGGGTCGATTGTGGGCACAATCTGTGCTATCGTGGCCCCAATTTTGTGGTGGTCGTTGGCTGTTGGTCCAATTGACACCGCCATTTCGGGTGTCGTGGCTGATATGCGGGCTGAAAGTTATCCCGCAAAATTGGAGCGATCGGTATCAGAACTGGCGGCCATCAACGATGTCGACGGATCGATGCGATTCAAGTTGACTGCTAAACGGACGTTATTGAGTGCTTTCGCACAAATCGACCCTGCACGTGCAAACGTCGTAGAGGCAAAACAATCGTTGGTGTCGGCTAAGGCGCAAGGTGCGACGGCTGACCAAATAGACGTGGCTGAGACAGCGGTTGAGCGGGCTGTATCATCTTTGCATAGGTTCAAAAATGAAGCGGGGCGCGTTGGACTTGATCCTGTGGAGTCTGCGAAATTTGGTGGCTTTATGTTATCTATTATCATTGGTGTATCGGGCATAGTTTTGTCGCTGCCTTTGGGAGTTCTGTTGGCATTGGGTCGACAGACTAACTTGTTCATAGTCAAAACACTGTGTGTGGGTTTTATCGAATTTATTCGTGGTGTACCCCTGATTACCTTGTTGTTTGTGGCTTCAACATTATTGAATTACTTTCTGCCGCCAGGCACGACGTTTGATATTATCTTGCGTGTAGTCATTATGGTGACGTTGTTTGCTGCAGCTTATATGGCTGAAGTCATTCGTGGTGGGTTGGCGGCCTTGCCGACAGGCCAGTACGAAGCAGCGGACGCGTTGGGGTTGGATTATTGGAAAGCAACGCGGCTGATTATCATGCCACAGGCGTTAAAAATTTCTATTCCAGGGATCGTGTCTACCTTTATCGGTTTGTTTAAAGATACAACACTGGTATCGATCATAGGTTTGTTGGACCCCATTGGGCTAACTGCTAACATTCGTGCGGATGCAAACTGGAACGGGATTGTGTGGGAGCTATATGGCTTTATCGCGCTGATGTTCTTTATATTTTGCTTCGGCATGTCCCGTTATTCCATGTATCTTGAGCGTAAGCTTAAGACTGGCCACTAAGGAGCCATAATATGTCACAAATTGCTACTGATCGTGAAATTGATCGATCCAGCATGGGTGTGTCCGACGAGGTCGCTATCCAGATCACCAAAATGAACAAGTGGTATGGGGCTTTCCACGTATTGCGCGACATCGATATGACCGTGCAGCGTGGCGAGCGTATTGTGATCGCGGGGCCGTCCGGGTCGGGTAAATCCACTTTGATTCGTTGCATCAACCGTCTGGAAGAACACCAACAGGGTGATATCGTCGTTGATGGTATCGAGCTCACTTCTGATCTGAAAAACATTGACAAAGTTCGGCGTGAGGTTGGCATGTGCTTCCAGCACTTTAACTTATTCCCCCATTTGTCAGTGCTCGATAATTTAACGTTGGCGCCGATGTGGGTGCGTAATATTCCCAAGAAGAAAGCTGAAGAGACGGCGATGCATTACCTTGAAAAGGTAAAGATCCCGGAGCAGGCGGATAAGTTCCCAGGACAGCTTTCTGGTGGTCAGCAACAGCGTGTGGCTATTGCTCGTTCGTTGTGTATGAAGCCACGGATTATGTTATTTGATGAGCCAACTTCAGCACTTGATCCTGAGATGATTAAAGAAGTTCTGGATACAATGGTGGAACTGGCCGAAGAAGGCATGACAATGTTGTGTGTCACGCACGAGATGGGTTTTGCCAAACAGGTCGCAAACCGTGTAATCTTTATGGATCAAGGTCAGATTATTGAACAGAACGAACCAGAAGAGTTCTTTAATAATCCACAGTCAGATCGCACAAAATTGTTCCTGAGCCAGATTATGGGTCACTAAAGACTCATATTTTACCTAATTGAAAACCTCTCCAGTGAGTGGGGTATTTGCCGGGTGTCTGAACGTTGAGTGCCCTAACGCCGCCAAAAAATAGCTGCTTAAAATAAGTCAGGGTGCTTTTTTATGGGTGGTTTAATATCGTTTGGAATAGGACTTTCATAAGGTGTTTTGATGAGTTGCGCTTGATGCACCAATTTTGCAGCAGAAATAACGTCAGGGTTTTGGATCAAAGTGCGGCCGGTGGCCGCGATTACTTTTGCAGCATGAATGAGTCCCTTGTGAGCCACAGGGGTTTTACCGTGGGCCACTACTTGCCACGTGTGAAATGGCGTACCGAAGGTCCATGTTGTATCCCAAAGCTGCACAGTCGGAACGGCCCAACTCACATCGCCTACATCAGTTGAGCCAGCCCGTACATCCCCGCCTCGATCCAGTGGGTTGATCCAATCGCAAAGGGTTATGTCTTGGTCTGGGTGGGGCGTGTAATTTAGGGCCTTGAGGTTGCTTTCTACTGCACCTTTGGGAAGGGTCGCTTGGATTTTCGCTGCAAAGGCACGGTCTTCTGTATCAAACTGAACGGGGCCAAGCGCCTCTAGTTCGGCCTGCATTGCCTCTTCTAGTGGGCGGTTAGGCAGGAGGTTTGAAACACCAGAAAAGACTTTGCGCTCCAACTTGGTTTCTGTCATCAAAGCTGCGCCTTGGGCAATCTTGTCCACACGAGCGATCAGTTCTTGGCACCCTGGTAGGTCAGGATGTCGGATCAGTTGCCGCACAGTCGCTCTGGCCTGCACAACGTTTGGGGCTGCGCCTCCCGCATTCATATATGCGTAGTGCACGCGAGCTGCATCGGGCATGTGTTCGCGCAGGTAGTTGACACCGATGTTCATCAGCTCAACGGCATCGAGGCCACTGCGACCCATTTCTGGCTCAAATGCAGCGTGGGAGGCGATGCCGTGGAAAGTATAATCGATCCGAGCATTTGCAAGGCTTGGTTCTTGGTTTATGGCAGTGAAGGGTGCCGGATGCCAACTGATTGCGACGTCTACATCATCAAATAAGCCTTCGCGCACCATATAAGTTTTAGCGCCACCGCCTTCTTCGGCAGGGCACCCATAGTAACGGACGGTGGCTTGCACGTTGTTGGCTTCGACCCATTCTTTAAGTGCTGTTGCTGCGAGCATTGCAGCTGCGCCAAACATGTTATGGCCACAACCATGACCTTGTGCACTACCTTTGATTGCCTTTTGTTTTGTTTTACCAGAGTACTGTGACAATCCTGGAAGTGCGTCGTATTCACCAAGAATAGCAATAACGGGTCCGCCACTACCTGCTTCTCCAACAACGGCTGTGGGCAGGCCCGCAGCGTTGTCATTGATGCGAAAACCTTGTTCAATCAGAGCTGCGCGGTGAGCAGCGCAGGAGCGGAATTCGGCAAACAGGGTTTCGGGTGTGTCGAAGACATCATCAGAAAGTTTGATAAAACGGCTCGCGTGATTGTCGATAAGTTGCCAGATAGAGTTTTCGTTTAGCATCGACTTAATCCGTTAAATCACTTGGAACAATAAAATCGGTGATTGTGCCCTGGCCCATAAATGGGGTTGACCAATCTGGGATGTCAAAGGTCAATATAGTCGTGGCTGTTGTTGGGTATTGCAGAAATTTTGGATGATCTGGTATTTGTGATGGCAATTCAGAGGCGAGTTCACTGATACCTGGATTGTGGCCCACCATGAGCACTATGTCTTCTCTGGCTTGTTTGATCGCCTCGTACAACGTGACACTTGACGCTAAATACAGACGCTGGTGGAATGAAAATTTTTTAATTTCTGGCAGTTCCTCGTTGAGTAGATTCCACGTTTCGATGCAGCGCGTTGCATCAGAGGAAATCGCTTGTTGTGGGTGGTAACCATTTGTATTCAGCCATTTACCGATGGCTATGGCTGAGGCATGTCCTTGCACGTTTAAAGTGCGTTCGTGGTCTCTCATAGTTAGGTTGCCCCAATCCGATTTTGCATGGCGTGTAAGAATAAGAGTTTTCATGAATGCATTGCCTTATGGAAATAGGACATGTGATGGGCTGATTGTTCTGGCGTGCGATTAGCGCCTGCAGAAACGGGGCATTTGCGGCGGGCGAGACAGCCCTCAGAAATGCAAGTTTGGCCTTCTGGTGTGGAAAGGTGTGTTTGGCATGCATCAGTGTTGTAGCCTAGCTTTATAGACAGGGCGTCGACGGGACACGCTGTTAGGCACGGTTTTCTGCAAGTATCGCAAGGTTTGTCTTGCGTGGTAGGCAAGGCGATGTGGTCGCGAAAGGCAAGTGCGCCGCGAAAGCTGACCATCAGGCCTGTGGTGTCGTGTACGAGCATCCCAACGGGGGAGGACCAAGTACGGCATGTTTTTGTGGCCCATGTGAGGAAAGGGGCGTAAGGAGGTCCGCCATATGGCAGGAAGAGCATCGCGTTTAGCTTAGTGGCAAGGGTGGTTAGGATGCGCGTGGACCAGCGGTCAATTGGGTCTGGTGCGCTGTCTTGGTATTCTGGTGTAGTTTTGAAATAGGGCCAGAACGCGGGACTTGGGCCGAGTAACAGCAGAGTTTTATAGTATTTGGGTAGGCCGTCAGATGTATCGCCATGAAATCCACCGTAGATGCTTAGGCCGTTTTGTTCAACTGCAGCTGCAACGCTAGCATAAGTCATTTGCGAAAGAACGGCGACGCGAGAGACCAGCCGAGTTTGATGGGGCGTTCGTCTTGCCACTCCAGGCCAATTGTCATATCTTCATGACTGTCGGCGGGTTGCGCGATGTATGTTTTGAACAGCCGATCCCATAGTGAGATTGAAAAGCCATAATTGCTATTACGTTCCGACCGTTTGTTTGAATGATGAACGCGGTGCATGTCAGGTGTGACAAGAAAAAAGCGAAGTACTGTATCCACAGTTTTGGATAAACGCAGGTTTGCATGGTTGAACAGAGCGCAGCCGCTAAGTATGATTTCAAACATAATAACTGTGATGGCGGCTGGACCAAGCGCGTAGACCGCACCAATTTTCAACAACATAGAGAGGCAAATTTCTATAGGGTGAAACCGGATTGCAGTGCTGACATCGATGTCCGTGTCTGCGTGATGGACACGGTGTAAACGCCACAGAAGCGGGATCTTGTGTGTAATCAGGTGTTGTGTCCAGATGAGAAAATCGAGGATCAACATGGCCGAAAGAAATTCGATCCAGAATGGCCAATCTGTATGATTGAATAGTCCATAATCTCGTGCGCCGGCATCCCATGCTGCCCCTACTGCCAGCGCGGGCAGTACGATGGCGAGCAACCGTAGAGTGAGAAAATCAAAGATGTTGATAGCGCAGTTAGTGAACCAGCGGTTAAGTTTCGTCGCGCTCAATCTGCGGCGTGGCAGCAGGCGCTCTGCAAGGGCCAGTATCAGAAATAGAGAGATAAAGATCCCAAGACGATATGTTACTTCGTTTTCCATATTCTAGAGATAGCACGTTAGGCGCGGATCATCGACCCTGCTCCATAAGTTGTGAATAGTTCCAATAGACAGGCATTTTCTTGCTGGCCGTTCATAATGACCACTGCTTTGACACCACTGACGACGGCCTTGAGTGCAGTTTCAGTTTTGGGGATCATACCGCCTGCGATGATACCGTTTTCTATCAAGTCAGTAACCTGATCTGAGGTGAGGGATGTAATGACATCGCCGTCTGCGTCTTTTACGCCTTGGACATCGGTGAGCAGCAGGAGACGATCGGCCTTCAAACCAGCTGCAATCGCACCAGCTGCGGTATCCCCATTTACATTAAATGTTTCTCCGTTTTCGCCTGACCCCAACGGGGCGATGACAGGAATCATACCATCTGCAATTAGGGAATGAACCACGGTAGCATCTACGACCTGCGGATCACCGACGAGGCCAAGTGCAGGATCAGCTTGTTTGCATTGAAGCAATTTTGCATCTTTTCCAGAAATGCCAACGGCGCGGCCGCCTTGACCGTTAATGGCTTGAACGATGGCTTTGTTTACTTTGCCAGAGAGGACCATTTCGACAACCTCAATTGTGGCAGCATCGGTTATGCGTTTGCCGTCAATGAATTTCGATTTTATGTGCAGCTTTTTGAGCATTTCGTTGATCATGGGCCCGCCGCCGTGCACGATCACGGGGTTGACGTTGCACTGGCGCATTAAGACAACATCACGTGCAAAGCTAGTCATGGCTGCGTCTGATGACATAGCGTGTCCGCCAAGTTTTATTACGATGATTGAGCCATCATGGCGCTGCATATAAGGTAACGCATCGGAGAGTACTTTGGCGGTAGTGAGGCTGTCGCCTTTCTTGGCTTTTGATTTCTCCATCGCTGGGTTTCCTTTTGCTTTGTACTTGATTAGCCGTTTGCCGTTAATGCGCCAAGGGGTTATGTTCAATAATAAGTCTTTAAGGATTAACTCTATGGATCGCAAAACATTGTTATTGACTGGAGCTAGTCGCGGTATAGGCCATGCGACCGTAAAGAAATTTAGTGCGGAAGGTTGGCGCGTGCTGACTTGTTCGCGTCAGGCGTTTTCGAAACATTGCCCATGGCCGGGTGGCGAGAAGAATCATATTCAAGTGGATCTTGGTAGTCCTGACGGAACCGTGAAAGCGGTTGAAGAGATAAAATCAAAGCTTGAGGATGGGAGGCTTGATGCGTTGGTAAACAACGCTGGGATTTCGCCAAAAGGCACTGATGGGGAACGGTTAAATACGATTGACACTGATTTGCGCATTTGGGGGCAGGTATTTCATATAAATTTTTTTGCACCAGTGGTTTTGGCGCGTGGATTGCAGGTGGAATTGACTATGGCGAAGGGGTCTGTGGTGAATGTTACTTCCATTGCAGGCGCACGGGTGCATCCGTTTGCGGGCGCGGCTTATGCTACGTCAAAAGCGGCTTTAGCAGCGCTGACGCGTGAAATGGCACATGATTTCGGGCCTATGGGTGTGCGGGTCAATGCAATCGCACCTGGGGAGGTTGAGACTAGTATTTTGTCGCCTGGTACGGATAAGATTGTTGAAAGGCTTCCCATGCAGCGATTAGGGCAACCCGAGGAGGTTGCAGATGTGATTTATTTTCTTTGCTCGCCCGGTAGTTCTTATGTTTCGGGCACAGAGATTGAAGTGAATGGTGCGCAGCATGTTTAATATCTGCCGCTGCCACTATTTTGAGATATAGATATTTTGTAGCGAAAGCGGCTTTCGATAGGAGCTTTAAACTTGATGTTGATCTGGGTGGGCGGCGATAACTGCGTCTACCTTGTTAAGGTTTTCTGCGATCACGCAAATTTTTGAGAAAGGTGCTAGATCCACGCCCCAGCGGTCAGCATTGTAGAGTTGGGGTATTAGGCAGAGGTCGGCCATGGTGATTTGATCGCCGAAACAATATAGGCCGTTTGATTTTAACATTCCTTCGAATCCTATCAGGCCCTTTGGTATGAAGTGCTGCATCCAGCTTTGCATAGTGATTTTGTCTGATTTTTCTGATGCGTATTTAGCGACAGATAAGTTACAAACCGGGTGGATTTCCATTGCGATGGCATACGAGAGGGCGCGGACGTGTGCTTTGTCTAAAGGGGCGTTGGGCAGGAAGTGGTGATAGCCTGCGTCTGAGAGGTATTCGATGATTGCGAGTGATTGTGTTAAAACTTCGTTGCCAATCTTAACGCTTGGGATGAGGCCTTGTGGATTACGTATTAGATTATCATTGCTGCGATGCTCGCCTGCTAAAAGGTCCACTGAGATGGAATTGTAGTCGAGGCCTGTGATGCCAAAAGCAATGCGCAGGCGATAGGCGGCGGAGGATCGCCAGTAATCGTAGAGTGTAATCATAGGTTTGCTTTCACAAATCTTGCTAACATTGAGCGGAAGGGTTCGTTGTCTTTGCCGAGGCGTTGTGTGAGCTTGACTTCAAAATCATTGGCCAGTGGGATGATCCGTTTCATAAGGTCATGACCTGTTGAGGTAAGCGCAAGTTTCAACAAACGGCGGTCGTTGGTATTTGTTTCCTTGGTAATGTAACCCGACTTTTCGAGCCGTGTTGCCGCGCGGGATACTTTTGATTTATCCATGTTTACGCGGGCTTGTATTTCGCGCACGGATACGGGCCCCGTATTGTATAGGTGTGCGATTACACGCCATTCTGGCACAGTAAGCCCAAAGTTTTCGGCATAGATTTCTGAAAACTGGCTGCTAATTTGTGCAGACAGCACGGCAAGTTGGTAGGGTAAGAAATCGTCGAGAAAAAAATTGGTCACGGCTTAACTTTATTTCGTTGCATTTGAAATGAAATTGCCTTGTGGTTTGTAAATTTGCAACCTTTGGTTTGACATCGTTGCAAATGCAACAATATAACCATTTCAGATAGATCTCTTCTGCAGGAGTGTTGACATGAATGAACAAGCTTTGCCTGAGGGCGTTGTACAAGCTGCAAGTAACATAGGCGTGACTGAAGGTTATATGCCGGGGTTTGGGAATGATTTTGAAACTGAGGCGTTGCCTGGTGCGCTTCCTGTCGGGCGTAACAGCCCGCAGAGAATTGAATATGGGCTATATGCTGAACAGTTGTCAGGGTCGCCGTTTACCGCGCCCAAAACGACTCTTGAGCGGTCTTGGATGTATCGCATTCGTCCAAGCGTGAAGCACACGAACAAATTTGAGAAAGAGGTCATGCCTTTCTGGAAAACGGCGCCTCACGTGTTAGAGGATGTAATTTCTCTTGGCCAATACCGTTGGGACCCCGTTCCGTTCACAGACGAACCGCTGACCTTTGTTACTGGGATGCGTACCTTTACGACGGCTGGGGATGTGGGCACGCAGGTGGGTATGGCGAGCCATGTGTATTTGGCTAATACGGATATGCAGGACGAGTATTTCTACTCAGCTGACAGCGAATTGTTAATCGTGCCACAGAATGGAAGGCTAAAGATTTTTACAGAATTTGGGATAATCAATCTGGAACCATTGGAAATTTGTGTGCTGCCGCGTGGAATGGTGTTCAAAGTATCTTTACCTGATGGCCAGGCTAGGGGTTTTGTATGTGAGAATTATGGAGCGAGGTTTACCTTGCCTGGCCGCGGCCCAATTGGCGCAAACTGTTTGGCGAACCCACGAGATTTCAAAACGCCTGTGGCCGCATTTGAAGAGAAAGAAACTCAGTGCAGTGTGACCATAAAATGGTGTGGACAGTTCCATACATGTAAGATTGGGCACAGTCCATTAGATGTTGTGGCGTGGCACGGAAACTATGCACCATATAAATACGATCTAAGGACCTATGCGACAATTGGATCGATTAGCTTCGACCATCCCGATCCATCTATTTTTACGGTGTTGACGGCGCCAACTGCTGAAGAAGGGACGGCGAACATCGATTTTGTGATCTTTCCTGAGCGCTGGCTGGCGAATGAAAACACCTTTCGCCCGCCTTGGTATCATAAGAACATTATGTCCGAGCTGATGGGTAACATTTATGGGGTTTACGACGCTAAACCGAAGGGTTTTGTGCCAGGTGGCATTAGTTTGCACAATTGTATGTTACCCCATGGGCCAGACGGGAATGCATTTGATAACGCAACGAAAGAAAGCTGGGATCCAGTGAAGCTGAGGAATACGATGGCGTTTATGTTTGAAACGCGGTTTCCACAACAGTTGACGAAGTTTGCGGCAAAGGATGCGCCCTTGCAGGACGATTACATGGATTGCTGGGATAGCATTGAAAAGAAGTTCGATGGCACGCCTGGGCTAAAAGACTAAAATTTAAAAGTAGATGAAACGGGGAATGATGATATGGGTTTGATCAAAAGTTGGGTGGAAACTGCGAACTCTGCCAACGCACAGTTTCCACTAAATAACCTGCCGTATGGTGTTTTTTTGGATGCTGATGGTGCAGGCAGCCCCTGTGTTGCCATTGGCGATATGATTGTTGATTTGGGCGTATTGGAGGATGAAGGTGTTTTGGAAACGGGCTCAAATGAGCCAGTATTCGATGTACCATTTCTGAACGAGTTTATGGACCTTGGGTCCGACGCGTGGGCTGATGTTCGTTCGCGTTTGATGGATATGCTTAAAGAGGGTGGCGATGATGTGCTGTCTGGCAATGATAATTTGCGAGAGGCTGCAATGGTTATGCAGGCTGATGTAAAGATGGCGATGCCCTTTGTGGTCGGCGAGTTCACAGATTTCTATGCAGGACGTAATCATGCTACGAACGTTGGAACCATGTTCCGTGGAAAAGAAAACGCACTTCCACCAAACTGGCTGCACATTCCGATTGGATATAATGGACGGGCTAGTACGGTTGTTGTGTCTGGCACAGAATTTCCGCGCCCAAACGGGCAGTTGAAGGGGCCAAATGATGCGCTGCCAAGCTTTGGACCCTCTAAACGCTTGGATATCGAGCTGGAAATGGGTGCGATCGTTGGCACGGGAAACGAGATGGGTAGGCCTGTATCTGTGGCTGAGGCTGATAGCATGATTTTTGGTTATGTCATTTTAAATGACTGGTCGGCCCGCGACATTCAGGCGTGGGAATATCAACCGTTGGGACCGTTTCAGGCAAAAGTTTTTGCATCAACCATTTCACCTTGGATTGTCACAAAAGCGGCATTAGAGCCGTTTCGTGCCAATACCCCAAAGCGGGAGTTTCCGTTACTGCCGTATCTGGAGGAGCCAGGACCAATGTTGTATAATATAGACCTTGAGGTCGCTCTTGCCCCACAGGGGAAAAGCGAAACGGTTATAAGCCGAACGAACTATAACCAGATGTATTATTCATCTGCTCAGCAGCTGGCTCACCATGCATCAGGTGGTTGTGAAATGAGTACGGGTGACCTGCTCGGCTCTGGCACAATTTCTGGACCAGAGAAAGATCAGTGTGGTGCGCTGTTGGAGATTACTTGGGCAGGTGCGGAGCCGATTGAACTTGATACTGGTGAGACGCGCACGTTTCTTGAGGATAATGATACTATCACGATGCGAGGCGCGGCGAAGGGTGATGGTTACACTATCGGATTTGGCGATTGTACAGGGACGATTCTGCCTCCAGTTAAGTTTCCATAAATAGCGCACCCTTCGAGTAGTTATGATAAAAGAAAATGAGGAATAGAAATATGGCTAAGGTGTTTGCATCCCAGGGGGATATGAAAGAAAAAAAGATTAGTTTTACTGAAGTGGGTAAGGATTTGTGGGCGTTTACAGCTGAGGGTGACCCCAATTCGGGTGTGATCATCGGTGATGAAAGTGTAATGATTGTTGAAGCGCAAGCCACACCACGCTTGGCGAATATGGTGATTGAGAAGGTGCGTTCGATCACGGATAAGCCCATTACACATTTAGTTTTGACACACTATCATGCCGTTCGCGTGCTTGGTGCGTCAGCGTTTAACGTGGACCAAATCATCATGTCTGATGCAGCACGTGGTATGGTAGTGGAACGGGGGCAAGAAGACTGGGATAGTGAGTTCCAGCGTTTTCCTCGTCTATTCGAGGGACATGAAAGCATTCCGGGCCTGACCTACCCAACGACAACATTCAGCGACTCTATGACTGTGTATTTGGGTAATCGTAAGGTTGAGATCAAACAAATTGGTCGTGCTCACACTGCTGGAGATTCCGTGGTGTGGGTTCCTGATGAACAGGTCATGTTTACGGGTGACATAGTGGAGAAGCATTCTGCCTGTTATTGTGGTGATGGATATTTTAGCGAATGGGGTCCAACGCTCAACAATGTAAAAGAATACGATCCACAATCTGTGGCACCTGGGCGGGGTGATGCGTTAGTTGGGCGCGAAGCAGTGAATGAAGCGATCGAGCTTACGCGGGATTTTGTGGATAGTACTTTTCGTCCAATCGCTCAAGTGGCAGCGCGCAATGGCACGCTTAAGGATGCATGGGATGCTTGTCGCGACGTGTGTGATCCGAAATTCAAGGAGTATGCGATTTACGAACACTGCCTCCCATTTAACGTGGCGCGAGCATATGATGAGGCGCGTGGCATTGCGCATCCACGCATTTGGACGGCGCAGCGCGACCTTGATATGTGGGAAGCGTTACAAGGTTAAACTGGTGATGGAAACGCCTAAACATTTCTGTGGCCCAAATCGAAAAGAGCAGTGCTTTTGGGTTAAATTTTGGACTGGTGTTCCTTGGGTATCTGTTGGCCTGGTTAGTGAACCATTGCTTCCTAGGAAAGAAAAGATAAATCGATTTAAGACGTGTAAAATGCGTTTACGGGGGAGTGAGACATGGTTGATGTGAGATATGAAACGGCTTTTACGCTCTACCCATATAAGCGGTCTATGGATCAGGATGTGGATGTGCCCGTACGGCATCCTGTTGTGATTGTTGGTGGTGGGCCTGTTGGCATGGGAATGGCGCTTGATCTGGGTCAGAAGGGTGTGCCTTGTGTGGTACTCGATGATCATGACGGCGTTGGTGTTGGGTCGCGTGCGATATGTTTTGCAAAGCGCACATTGGAGATTTGTGATCGGCTGGGGGCAGGTGATCCAATGGTTGATTTAGGTGTAGTTTGGAATGTGGGTAAAGTCTTCCGTGAACAGCGGCAGATTTACGACTTTAATCTTTTGCCAGAAGAGGGCCATAAACGACCTGCATTTATCAATTTACAGCAGCCCTATTTTGAGAAGTTCTTGGTGGAACGTATTCGTGTGGCGCAGGCAGAGGGAGCGCCCATAGATATACGTGGTCGGAACGCGATCTTGAATATCGAGAGTCAGGCGGATCATGTCGTATTAGGTGTGGACTCTCCGGAAGGTGCTTACACTATTGAAGCTGATTATCTTATTGCCTGCGACGGTGCGCGCTCGCCCGTGCGGGGTATGCTGGGACATGATTTTACTGGGCGCGTGTTTGAAGACAACTTTCTGATTTGTGACGTTAAAATGAAGGCCGAATTTCCAACAGAACGATGGTTTTGGTTTGATCCACCATTTAATCCTGGCCAATCTGTTTTATTGCACAAACAGCCTGACGACATTTGGCGTATTGATTTTCAACTTGGTTGGGATATCGACCGTGAGGCGGTAGTACAACCCGAATACTACTTACCTAAGGTGCAGGCGATGTTGGGAGAAGGCGTGGAGTTCGAGCCCGAGTGGGTAAGCGTCTATACTTTCCAATGTATGTCAATGGATCAGTATCGTTACGGGCCTGTGTTTTTTGCGGGTGATAGCGCGCACCAGGTTTCACCTTTTGGTGCGCGGGGGTGCAACGGTGGGATGCAAGATGTGGATAATCTGGCATGGAAACTGGCTGCTGTCTACCATGGAGAGGCAGATTCGCGATTGCTAGAGACTTACCACGAAGAACGTAAAAAGGGTGCGGAGGAAAATATACTTAATTCATCGCGCACGACTGATTTTATGACGCCAAAGACGCCAATTGCGAAATTGTTCCGCGAGAGTGTGCTCGATTTGGTGGAGCATACTGATGCAATGCGGCCTCTAGTAAATTCTGGGCGATTATCCCTACCTTGTGTTTATGACGGATCGTCATTGAATGGCCCTGATGATGATAGGATGCCTGTGCGTACGCGAGTTGGGGCAACATTGGTGGATGCACCAATAAATGGTGGTTGGTTGATAGATCAGCTCGGAGGTGAATTTAAAATCTTGGCAGTGAACTGTGATATTCAAATTGAAGGGTTGCAGGTGGTAAGTCTTGATGCTGATCCAACGTTGTGCGAGCGATATTTGGGGAGTGTTGCACAGGCTGTGTACCTGATCAGGCCTGACCAAATTATTGCAGCGCGTTGGGAGAAAGCCGATGCAACTGATGTAATTGCAGCGCTGCAAGTGGCAAAAGGGGGCTGAGCATTTGGACGTATTGTACACGCCACGAATTGATGATCCCGATGGGTTTTATGCGGAACTATTGGATGCGCATGAGGGCCTATCAGAAGTTCAAAGCCATGCATTGAATGCTCGATTAGTTTTGCTCCTATCAAATGTAGTCGGAGACAGGGATGTCTTGCGCGAAGCGCTAGCGCTGGCGCAAAAGGCAGGGGGTCCGGCGGATTAACTTTTGTTCGTTTTGAGAGGTTTTTAAAAAAACGATGTAGAAGTTTTAGAAAAATGTTGTGATTAGCGTGCTACAATCTGGAGTGAACTGTGAGACATCAGTCGTAAGTACTTTCTAATTGTACGGTATTTACTCGAAAAGTTTGTATCAAGATAATAAATTTATGAAGTATCATGGATGGCCTGAATTATTCGATATGTAGAATTTCACCGCGTCCATCTGCCTTCAACTGCCAGATGCCTGTGTTATCCAAAACAATCGCTGACAGTGGCTTTCCATAGGCTGCGCCGGTGTCGATGTTGATCCTATTGCTGGCATAGTGTGTGACAACGTCCACTGGTGTATGACCGTGAACGATGAGTTTTTCAAATGGCCCGGTAGCATTATGAAATGGCTCGCGAATCCAGATGAGATCATTTTCAGTTTGATTTAGAATTGTGACCTCTGGGTTGATTCCAGCATGTGTGAAAAATGCCCGAGGTGTGTCGTAGTGCGTTGGCAAGTTGCGCAAAAAGTTTCTGTGGTTGGTTGGGACTTTTGCAAGTGCTTCTATTCGAATTTCGTCTTCTTGTTCGTAGGATAACCCCGTTATTCCGTAGCTTTCAAGTGTGGTTAGCCCGCCAAGACGTGGATGTAACCATGTAAGGTCAGTGCGCAGTTTAGTGTCCTGTTGTTTGTGGTCTATGAAAAGCGTCATCATGCGGTCATGATTGCCCTTAAGCGTAACCCAGGGTTCTCCCCTTTCATGTCCATTGATGAGATACTCTATGACTGTTTTGCTTTGAAATTGTCGGTCCACCAAGTCACCGATGTGAATGATCTGATATTTGTCTAAAGAATTAGTTGTAATGTCATTCGTGATACGTGCGTGAATCATTTCTAGCTGCTGCATATCCCCGTGTATGTCACCAACGGCATAAAGTGTCATCATATTGGCATTCCTTGTTTCAAAATCGCATACTACTGTTTTCATACGAAGAGATTAGGTAAATTAAAGGCCGCCCTCCCATAGAACTGAGATTGGTTCGAGAAGTTGTGTAGGTCTTGCGAATATAATTAGGCGATGGGAAACACTGAAATTGGCTGATGTGTTGAGACGTAGGTCGTAGGCCGTTGCTGATCTTTAAAGAGATTTAAACTGCTGTGCTGCTACATTTTACTAGTTACAACTTCACATACTTGATAGCACAGTTTTACCCCAGTGTTTTGGACCCCACGTCTAGAAATTTCTTTCTTCGTGCTTTGCGTAAAGCGTCTGGTTTTTTCTTTTCCAGTTCGGTGAGCATCGTGATGAGGGCGGATTTCACGTTTGTGATAGTCTCTTCCTTATGGCGTTGCGCCCCGCCTATGGGTTCGGGGATAACGACGTCTGCTACGCCAAGTTGAGTGAGGTTTTGAGCAGTTAGGCGCAGCGCTTCAGCGGCTTCGCGCATTTTTCCAGCGTCCTTCCATAAAATGGAAGCGCAACCTTCTGGTGAGATAACAGAATAGACTGAGTGTTCAAGCATCGCCAGTTTGTCGGCCGTGGCAAAGGCGACCGCGCCCCCTGATCCACCCTCGCCAATGATCACAGAAATGACGGGTACCCTGACCTGAAGGCATTTTTCAGTCGAGCGTGCGATAGCTTCGGATTGACCACGTTCTTCTGCGCCTTTGCCTGGGAATGCACCCTGTGTGTCTACAAGTGTAATGATTGGCAAACCAAAGCGGTCAGCCATGTCCATGAGGCGGATTGCTTTTCGGTATCCTTCGGGACGGGCCATTCCAAAATTATGGTGTATGCGTGATTTCGTATCTTTGCCCTTCTCATGGCCAATGACCATTACAGGTTTGTCGTTCAGCCGTGCGATGCCCCCCATGACAGCGTAGTCATCGGCAAAGTTGCGATCTCCTGCGAGCGCTGTGTATTCGGTGAAGATCGCGTCGATATAATCAGAGCACTGCGGACGGTCAGGGTGGCGAGCTACCTGACATTTGCGCCATGGGGTAAGTTTTTTATAGAGATTGACGAGGAGCTCATCAGCTTTTTTATCGAGGGCCGCTGCTTCTTTTTCGATGTCCATTTCTGGGTTTTGGCGGGCCATTGCACGAAGCTCTTCGGCTTTGCCTTCGATTTCTGCCAATGGCTTTTCAAACTCAAGATAGTTTTGCATTTTATCCTGCGGTCCCATTTGTTTTGATGACTAATATATGGCGCTTGAGCGATTGGATTGCAATGGTGTGCATGGCCTGTTGAATGCCTGCTGTGCACGTATTTAAGTTTTAAAAAAGGTGTTAGTTTACCCTTATTTAACCATGGTTAGTGGCTGTATAGATATGGATTTTGGCAGGCACTGTCACTGTGTTTGCGATTTCAAACCCGCGCATTTGGGTTTCGGTTTCTACGATAATTTTTGCTTTATCAGTTTCGGTGCCGCCCATGGCGCCGATTACGCTTTTGGCTGGGCCGATGTGTGCAGAAAGATTGGCTGCTTTTTTAGCATCGCCTGTGAGTGTGAGTGGGATGTCGAGAGTTTCGACTTTTTGGTCGGTGAAGCCAGCTTTAGCAAGAATGTTTAGGGCATATTTCGTGTCCGCAAAGGCGAATGGACCAGGTGCGAAGGGATCGTGTTGTGGTGGAGAGCCCAAAAGATTGGTTGCGATGAAACGTGGGATGGTAAACCACGGGTTTTGTGTGAAAGGCCCCCAGCAGGCCATAGTTAGATGTCCCATCGGTTTTAGACTGCTGCGTAGGTTTGCGAAGGCTGCAATGGGATCTTCGAAGAACATCACGCCAAAGCGAGAGACTATGTGATCGTAGTGTTTCTCAGGGAAGGGCTCTATTTGTGCATCTGCGTGGGTGAAGGTGGTATTCTGGGGCGCAGATTTTTTTGCGTGAGTGAGCATTGATGTGGAGATATCGATGCCTTGGGCGTGTTGTGCATAAGTCGCAAAATTTCGAGTGGTTGCACCTGTGCCGCAGCCAATGTCGAGGATGTAATCAGTAAATTTTGGTGCAACTTGGAGTAAGAGGGCAGTGTTTACCCCCATAAACAATTCGTTCAGCTGGGTGTCGAAAGTGATCCAATCGAGGCCACCACCATCTGACCAAAATTCGGCTTGCTCGGAATTTGGAAGGTCTGTCATGTCGAGTATCTTTTTGATCATAAGGCGGAGAATAAATAGGTGTCTGGCCGTTAACTGGTGAGTAGCATTAAATCATTTATTGATATCCTTTAAATATCTTGAGTATTGGCAAAGAGCTATATCTTCTTATTTGAGAAAATCATCTAACCAAGAGTAATATTTTATATGATAGGCGTTTTTTAACTTGATGCTTTAACCAATCATTTCGGCTTGTTTTACTATCACGTGAGCCTGGCGGATTGATGCAAGATCGACAAGGCGGCCCTTGTAGACTGCTGCGCCTTGGCCAGATTTTTTAGCCTCTTCCATGGCGGTGAGAATTTCGCGCGCTTCTGTAATTTGAGCCTCAGATGGGGTGAAGACTTCATTGGCTAACGCCACTTGCTTTGGGTGGATAGCCCATTTCCCAACCATGCCGAGGGTCGCGGAACGGTGGGCTTGGGCGGCGAAACCCGCATCATCGGAAAAGTCGCCGAATGGACCATCTACAGGCAACAGGCCATGAGTACGACAAGCGGAAACAATGGCCACTGTTACAGCGTGCCAAGGGTCTCCGAGGTGGGCTGTGCGGGCTGTATCGCCAGTAGCATCATCGAGCATGTAATAGTTAGCCTGCGTGCCGCCAATACCTGTTGTTTGCATGCCCATAGAAGCGGCGTAGTCGGCCGCCCCAAGCGACATAGCTGCCATGCGAGGTGATGATGCGGCGATGTCTTCGACATGGGCGAGGCCTGCGGCAGTTTCGATTATGACCTCGAGTGTGACTGGTTTTTTGCGGCCCTTTGCCATTTCAACTGCAGAGACGAGTGCATCGACGGCGTATATGTCGCCTGCACAGCCGACTTTGGGTATCATGAACTGATCAATACGGTCACCCGATTGTTCCAAAATATCTATAATGTCACGATACCAGAATTCGGTGTCGAGGCCATTAATGCGTACGGAGATAGTTTTCGTACCCCAGTTTACTTCGTTAAGCCCTTTAATAACGTTTTTGCGAGCTTCGGCTTTGTCTGCAGGAGAAACGGAGTCTTCTAAGTCAATGTTGATCACGTCGGCGGCAGATGCGGCAGCTTTTTCAAAAATTGCAGGGCGGGAGCCTGGCACGAAAAGCTGGCATCGGTTTGGACGTTCTAGGCTGGCGGGTTGTACTTTGAAGCTCATGAGATTTCCTGAGAGTGAGAATATTACATCGAAATTTATGAATCTGTTAGATTATTGCAAAGATTGGCGCAAGCTCTGCACTGCAGTACTTTTAAACTGTGGCTTGGTATGAAGTTGTGTTTGAGTGGCCGATTCCAATTTCAATCCAGACAGTGAATTGTACTAATCGGTTAGTTTTATGCAAATGCAGGACTACTGCAAATCGGCGAATGCGGATTTTAGACGGAAGACAGCCTCTTCAACGTTGGCGCGTGCAGTACCCAGGTTGAATCGCAGGAAAGTTTCACCGCCAGTACCAAAGGTATGGCCGTCATTGGGAGCGATTTTCGCTTGTTTGCGGACGCGATCTAAAACCTCATCCATTGGCATACCCGTTCCCGAGAAATCGACCCATGCAAGGTATGTTGATTCCAAAGCCATCGATTTTAAGCCTGGAATGGCATTGATGCCTTCGTCAAAAATGTGGGCGTTTTCAGCAATATAAGCGCGCATTTTGTCAACCCAAGCAGCCCCATCAGGGGAATACGCGGCTGTGGTCATGGCGGTACCGTAAAGGGTGGAGGAAACGCCAAGCGCCAGCATTGTGTTGTTGAACTTGGCACGTAAAGTCGTGTCATGAATGATCACGTTACCATCATGGTTGCCAGCAATGTTGAAGGTTTTTGAGGGTGCAGTCAGCATTATCAGACGGTCCACGCAATCGGGCGCGGCGAGTGGCATGGGGTAATGCGTCTTGTCTGGGAAGATGATATCATGGTGGATCTCGTCCGAAATGATCATCAGGTCATGACGTTTGGCGAAAGCTGCGAGATCTCTAAGTTCTTGCGTGGTCCAGAGGCGTCCAGAAGGGTTGTGTGGCGAACAGAGGATGAGCATGGTCTCAGATCCTGTCATCTGCTCATCATAGGCATCAAAATTCATGTGATAAACGCCGTCATGCTGCACTAGTTCGCATTCTTTAACGCGGCGGCCTGCGTTTTTGATGATTTTTGCAAAGGCGTGATAGACAGGGGTAAAAAGGATGATTTCATCGTTTGGCTTGGTATAAGTTTGCAAACACATACCAACTGCGTTTACGAGGCCGTAGGTGGTGAAGATTTCTTCGGGCTTGACCGTCCAGTTGTGACGGTTTTTCATCCACCAAACGATGGCTGATTTGTAATCGTTGTAGTCTGAACGATAACCAAAGACGCCATGATTTGTAAGATCGTTAGCCGCTTTGAGGATACAGTCTGGAGAGCGAAAGTCCATGTCGGCGACCCACATGGCCAAGCCGTCATCGGGAGATACGCCGTAGATTGTTTCCATCATGTCCCATTTGGCGCTTCTTGTGTTGCGGCGTTCTATAATTTTGTCAAAGCTCATGGAGGACTCATATTTTTGTATAGGATAGATGCTACGGTGTAGTACACAACTTGCAAGGTACTTTTCGGTGTCTTGCAGGTGTTGCGCGATTGTCTTAAACGGCACTATGGCTGTTAAAAATATACTTATCCACCCCGACCCGCTTTTAAAAAAGCAATGTTCTGTCGTAAAGGCTGTGTCTTCCGAGGTTAAAGAATTGGCGCATGATATGCTTGAGACGATGTATGCTGCTCCAGGCGTTGGTTTGGCTGCGCCGCAGGTGGGAGTTCTTGAACGAATATTCGTGATGGATTGCAGTGGAAAAGATGCAGAACCAACGCCTTTAGTGTTGATCAACCCAACAATAATTTGGACGTCGCACGAAAAGAACGTTTACAATGAGGGCTGTTTGTCCTTGCCCGAAATGTACGAAGATGTAGAGCGACCCGCACAGGCCGTAATCCAATTTTTGGATATCGATGGAGCGGAGCAAGAGTGTGAATTTGATGGGCTTTGGGCTACCTGCGCACAACATGAGTTGGATCACTTGAATGGAAAATTATTCATTGATTACTTGAGCGGTTTGAAACGAACTATGATTACGAAAAAAATGATGAAGCTGAAGAAAGAGCGGGCGCGGACGTGACGGTTCGAAGTTTTATTTTGTGGCCTGATAAGCGGCTGCGCGCGGTTAGCAAACCTGTACTTGTAGTGAATAACGCGGTCCAAGCGATTTGGGATGATATGATCGACAGCATGTATGGCATGGGTGGAGGCGTTGGCCTAGCAGCCTGTCAAATTGGTGTGATGCAGCGTTTGATTGTAGTGGATGCATCTGACAGCGGAAAAGAGCCCGTTCGCATGGCGAATCCGGAGATTCTTGATGCCAGTGTTAAGATGCGAGAGTACACTGAAGCCTCGCCTAATTTGCCCGGGGTGTCGTCCAAGATTTTGCGACCGCGCGGTGTGACGGTGGCCTATTTAGATGAGATTGGGACACGAGTGCGGAAGGATTTTGTAGGCTTGTGGGCAACGTCTTTGCAGCACCAGATTGATCACCTGAACGGTAAGATGTACTTTGATAACCTATCTCAAGTGAAACGAAATATGTTGATCGCGAAAGCGAAGAAATTAGCGAAGCGTTCATGAAAATAGTTTTTATGGGCACGCCTGATTTTTCGGTTCCGATTTTGGAGGGAATTATTGCGGCTGGGCACGAGGTTTGTGCCGTTTATTGTCAACCGCCTCGACCGGCGGGGAGGGGTAAGAAAGATCGATCGTCGCCTGTTCAAGTTGCGGCAGAGCGCTTGGGGTTGGTCGTGTACCACCCTTTAAATTTTGATGAAAAGGCTGAAGTAGCGGCCTTTGAAGCGCTGGGCGCAGATGTGGGTGTGATAGTAGCCTATGGATTGATCTTGCCACAAGTAATATTGGATGCGCCCACTAAAGGTTGTTTGAATATACACGCCAGTTTGCTGCCTCGTTGGCGCGGCGCGGCGCCCATTCATCGTGCCATTATGGCCGGGGACCTGGTGACAGGTGTTTGTGTTATGCAGATGGAGGCTGGACTAGACACAGGACCTGTGTTGGAAACTGTGCGTACAGAAATATTAGAAAGTGATACAACTGGTGTGTTGCATGACCGGTTAAGCCTGATAGGACGAGATGTAATCTTGGGTGTATTGGCGGATGGGATTTCTGCAGAGGCTGTGGAGCAAAAAGCAGATGAAATACTTTATGCTCCAAAGATCGATAAGTTAGAGGCTGAGGTGGATTGGGCTCGTACCGCGGTCGAAGTGGATCAACACATTCGCGGGCTTTCGCCTTCTCCGGGAGCCTGGACTATGGTTAGGGGCCAACGCGTGAAATTGTTGATGTCTAGTGTTTCCGAAGGAACAGGAGACGCGGGTATTGCTTTAGATGAAACGCTAAGGGTAGCTTGTGGCAGCGGAGCAGTGAATTTGGTTCGGTTGCAGCGGGCGGGAAAAGAAGCGATGGATTGGGATACGTTCTTGCAAGGTTTCACGATTGTCAAAGGTGCACGTTTGGGAAGAACTAGAGAGTAGTACTTTTAGCCGTCGATGAGAGTGACGAAGATAAAAACTGCTTGTGCCCCTTTTGAAGGTCGAAGTGACTTTATTCATATTATTATCGTAGCACGATGGG
>DLZA01000373.1:0-357 GCA_003447515.1 Paracoccaceae bacterium | reverse complement strand
CCCGTGACAGAGCACATCATAGCGACCTTAATGGTGAGCTGCTCTAATCGAGTGACATGCCAGCACTAGCAATAATAGTAATGGAACGGGCGAGCGCGTCGAACCAGAGAATAACCTCTTGACTGAGCTAAAAAATATTTGTGTGAGGAAAAATAATAATTGTGGCGAGTGTGCCCCGGGTGATTAAGCTTACGGGTTCAATGCAAAAGTTGCGGGTTCAATCGAGTAGTATATTTTGTATTTAGACCTACAGATCATTCCGAGACCGGACTAATAGGTAAAGTTATAAACGACAGACTATGGACGGCTGGCGGTGATTGTAAAGATGAAAATTGAGTCATAATCGAGGAATCTAGT
>DLZA01000375.1:2083-8293 GCA_003447515.1 Paracoccaceae bacterium | reverse complement strand
CTTATTAGAGAAACCAAAAATCAAGGGGCGAATATAGGGGGCTAGACAATGTTGCTGTTTGCTAACTTGTGGGCTAGCTCCTGTTCTAATCATGCTGGATGCCATTTGCCGCCGGAAACAGTTCCCACTGGAGTCAACATGCTATCGTAGTTTACGACTTCACCCGTTACATCTGCCAAATCAACGCTGCCCGGGGTTTGTCGTATAACGCTAGCCTCAGGTTGAGCAGTGTTGCCCAAATGGCCGAGATCTGGTCTGCTCAGGACTCTAGCAGGTGCTATACTTGCCGCGGCAATAACATCCTTCACCGACCAACCGAGCGCTAGGAATTTGGTCATAACGTTCAGATTGTCATGTGCCGGACCGTTAATGCAAAATGCATGAATGTCTGACGAAATTACATCAGGCCTGAACCCAGCGGCATCCATTTTTCGTGCGCTATCCCACGAAAATGACCCCATACCGTGCGCGATATCAAAAATTACGCCGCGTTCCCGAGCCGCCAAAACAGCGTCTCTTACGCGACCGTCACCATGACAGGGTGCATTGGGGAAAGGCCGGAAGCAATGAGTTAGGACATCTCCTTTGCGTAGACGCGCTACCACATCTGAATAAGATGGGGGCGGTTCGTCGATGTGCACCATTAACGGTAAGCCCGTTCGATCGGCCACATCCTGCGCCACATCCAGAGGAGCGATGCCAGATGGCCCAGAAGCATGAGCGCCTATACGAACCTTTATACCAACTATAACGCCTGGGTGAGCGGTTGCTACCGCAGCGGCTTCACGTGCAGCCATTAGGCGCATATCATGGCTCTCGCCGACCATAATCCTGCCGCCAAAGCCGTAGATCCCCGCGAAAGAAACATGGAGATAAGCAAGGATACGCACCCGCGATCGCTCAATCACATGCTCTCTGAAGCCCGTAAAATTCCCTGGGCCAGCACTGCCTGCATCCACGAGTGTTGTACAAGCAGATTTATCTGCGAAGTCTTCTGGCTTAACTCCAAGAGAAGTACCGCCCCAGTAAACATGTACGTGCAGGTCGATCATGCCCGGGGTTACAATGCTTCCCTGACAATCAATAACTTGCGCCCCATCCGGTTCCGGCACGTCGAGGCCCAATATTTCGTCTTTCCCGAGGACCAGATCGGCAACCCGATCAACGCCATTCGCGGGGTCAATGACCCGGCCACCGCGTAATACAAACGACCCCGTCATAGCGGCTTATATGCGATCGCTTCGATTTCGACGGCGATATCGATCATCAATCGCGACTCCGCTGTTGAGCGGGCTGGAGGTTCTGAAGGAAAATGCTTTCCGTAAGCTTTGTTGAAGGCCGCAAAATCATCCCTGTCTCTCAACCATACTGTTGTTTTGATGACATCGGCTAGCGTACACCCAGCAAGGGCTAATACTTGAGCTACATTTGCCAGTACTTGATGAGTTTCAGGTCCGATCCCTCCCGGAACGATAGACCCATCCTCACCCACGGGCACCTGACCAGAGACAAAAACGAAATCCCCAGCACGTACAGCGGGCGACAGCGGCACATGAGAGGAGCCTAAGGTTTGCTTTTTAGTCATTTTAGAGTTTTCCTTTTTTCTTTTGGGGTCCGATGGTTTGACCTGAATACAACACAAGCCATTTATTTCAGGGTCAAGTGACGCAGCCTCGTGCGGCCACAATATCTTCCCCTTCTATTTTTTTGCCACGCAATAGTGTGATGCGATCCATCATGTTAGTTACGACACAGACATGATTGGGAATGATGCGCACGCGCTGGCCCACGGATAGTTTGTGGGGCGCTTTAGAACGCATTATTCCATGCTCTTCCGATAATGCGTGAATCGTTAGATTAGGATGGTCGACAGCGTAACCATAGCCATCCATACCCAACAAATCAGAAGTTAGAACTTTTGAGCCTGCATCAATGATCGCCCGTGTTTCAGTGGGTGTTGAAATAACAGTAGCGAGAACGGTGAGCGCACAATCATCCCACGCAGCAGTTTTTCGAGTGACAAGTGATCGGTCGTTGTAAATGTATGTTCCTGGACGATATTCAGTTGCGATGGGCACCTGATCCGCCTTCCATATACCGGGAGTACCACCGGTAGATATTGTATCAACTCGAAGTCCGGCGTTGAGGCAAGCGCGCTGGGCATCTGTCAGCCACTTTTGGGTTTCTATTTCCTTGTCAGTTGGGGGATAGGTCATCAAGCCGCCAAATTTTAGCCCAGTTGTTTTGTTTATACGCTGTGCGATCTCGCAAGCTGCTTCAGGCGTTTGGACACCGCATCGTCCCGCACCGGTGTCACATTCCACAAGAACCCTTAGCGGACCTGTGTTGGAAAAAGCTGCTGACAAACCTTCGATGACCGTGTGGTTGTCTGCGACCACTGTCAATTTAATTTTACTAGCCAAACGATTTAATCGGTCGAGCTTTGACACGCTTAGAATATTGTAGGTTATGAGAATATCATCCAGACCAGCGTTTGCCATTACCTCTGCTTCACTGATCTTTTGGCATGTTATGCCCACAGCACCTGCTTTGATTTGTGCCTTTGCGAGACGCGGTAACTTGTGAGTTTTAATGTGAGGTCTAACGGTTATTTTTGCTTTATTTGCAAAGCTCTGAAACCGATCAACATTCCGTTCCGCAACATCTAAATCTATTAGGACAGATGGCGTGTCGAGCGTAGCAAACATAGTTGAGGGCTGATTGTCCAACATCCAAAACTCTTTCAATTTTCGTCATGCATTCTGATTTCGGATAGCCATGGTGCTGACCATTTACGCGTTCACTTGTTTTAAAACTGAATGAACAATTGGGTTTGGTTCCTGTGCAATGGAACAGACCATCAATTCAGCCAGACACCTCAACGATTGAGTAGTAGCTGACGCTTTCTTAGAATTGATTTTTGCTAAGTTTGTGAAACTTGACCATCATCAATAAACACGCTCGTCATTCATTGTTGTTTTGAGTTCCTTATTCATTGCGGCAGAAGCGGCGGCGCGAGCGCCGCCGCTCTTATTTCTTAATCCTGCATATAAAGTTGAGAATTTGCTGCCCCTAGCTCCGATTTCATCAAGTTGAGGAGTTCGGTTGCCTTTGCATCTAGGTTGTTCGCGATGTGCTGTTCAAATGCTGGCTGAGCAGCATCGACAAACTCCTGCCGAGTTTCGTCGTTTAGTGCGGTAACTGTCATACTCTGCATTAATCCGGCCAAACCACGATCAGAGGCCTCGATTATCCTTGCTAAGCCGCGGCTAGCAGCCACACATTCTTCAGCGGCCAAGCGCATGGTGGCCTGCTGTGCAGGTGTGAGCCCCTCATACATCGCTCTGTTCACCAAGAACGTATATGGTGAAAACAGGTGGTTGGTCAGTGTCATGTACTGTTGAACTTCATTGAAGTTCGAGAACGAAATAATTGGTATGGGATTCATTTGCCCATCAATTACACCGGTCTGGAGGCCAGAATATACTTCGCCCCAAGCTAGTGGGTAAGCTTCAGCACCGAGTGCTTGAATAATGACTTGGTGAGAGGGAAGGGTCATCGTGCGGATACGCACGCCTTTCATGTCGTCCAGTGATGAGATTTCTTGTTTGGAATTGGTAATTGCAAAGAAACCCCCTGTATCTGGGAAGCCAAGAACGACGACGTCGCTGAGCGTTTCTTCGATGTCTGCAGCCAAAGCTTGGCCAAAGGCGCCATCAAACACATGATATGTCGAGGCGTTGTTGGCAAATGCGAAGGGCATATTCAACACGTCTATCCGAGGGTAATAGCTCGCCATGGCGCCCGTGGAGGAAAGTGTCGCGTGGAGAATGCCATCACGTACTTGCTGCACATGCTCGGATGCGTTGCCTAGTTGGTTATTACCAAAAATTTCAACGTTAATTTCTCCGTTTGTAGCAGACTCCATGATGTTGCTGAAAACGCCTGCACAGGCATGTTGTGGGTTATCAAAAACGTCTGGGTTGTTGTCGGTTCCAAACCTAAGTGTTTGCTCGGCATTAGCAGTGGCTGCAACCGCAAACAGCGCAAGTGTTGCTGTCATCATACGAATTTTTGTCATCCTCAGGATCCTCCTTGGTTGGTTTAGTTTAGTTTGCAAACCCGAAAGCACGAGGCAGGGCTAGCGCGGCGTCTTCCATAAAGGCGAACGCAAATAAGACTGCGATTTGCGCCAAAAGGAATGGGAAAAGCTTGATAGAAATGCGTTCAACAGTTTCGCCTGTCACCGATGACAAGACGAACAAACATGCCCCAACGGGCGGGGTCATTAGTGAGATGTTTAGAGCTAGAATGAAGATTATTCCGGCGTGTATTGGCTCTAGACCGATGCTTGCTGTCAGCGGTGTAAGAACTGGAGCCAACAGAATTAGAATGGCAGTAATGTCCATAATCATGCCGACCACTAAAAGTAGTGCGACGATTATTGCGATGATTACGTAGGGGTTCTCACTAAGGTTTAGCACGGCCTCGGCGACAGCTTGTGGAATACGCTCAAAGGTCAGCCAAAAGCCCAAGATATTCGCGAAGGCGATAATTACAAAAATTACGCCTGTAATCCGTGCTGAGCGGATAAGCATTTGGTAGAGGTCTCGCCATACCAATGTGCGGTATACTACCCCGCCGAGAAATAGAGCGTACGCCACCGCAATGGATGCTGCCTCGGTAGGGGTTACAATGCCACCTAGTATGCCACCGAGAATAATTATGGGCATAAACAGGGCAGTGAGCGAATGTTTGAAAGTTGCCAAAATTTCTGCAAAAGAGGCGCCACGTTCTGCGACGGGCAGGTTCTCTCGCTTCCCTCCGATTACAATGATACCCATGCAGACCAAGGCTATTGCTAGACCAGGTAAGATGCCTGCCGCAAAAAGTCCTGCGATCGAAACGCCCATCAGTGACCCGTAAATCACCATTAAGCCTGAAGGTGGGATCGTGGGCCCTATGATCGACCCTGCTGCCGTAACGGCACACGCATAGTCACGGCGGTAACCGGCCTTAACCATAGCAGGAACCAATGTGCGGCCGAATGCTGCGGCATCAGCTGTTGCTGACCCAGTTAGGCCAGCGAAAAACACAGAAGCTAGCATGTTGGAATGAGCTAACCCACCCCGGAAGCGCCCGACTAAAGCCTGCGCAAAGCCAACGAGGCGCTGTGTGATGCCCACCGCATTCATAATTTCGCCAGCAAGTATGAAAAACGGCATAGCCAGAAATGGGAAAAGATCGAGACCAGCGTAGATCCGCGATGGTGAAATGGCGAGGAAAGATGTTCCACCAAGTGATATAAGTCCAACCACTCCAGCTGCACCAATGACAAAGCCAATTGGCATTCCAATTAAAATTAGTCCGACAAAAACGACAGCTACGATCATGTCAAACTTTCTTCTTGTTTAGGTCTGTCTAGTTGCGATCCGAGATCGCGCAGCAGTGTTAGAAGCATTTGAACTGAGGCTAAGAATGCGGCCGCGGGAACGGCGGTGAAGAACGGACCCATACTTGCCCCGAAGATCATTGCCTCTCGACGGAAGCCGCCCAACGCGAATGGGACGCCCGTCACAAAAAGATAGATGAATAATGCAAGGGTTACCAAATCGGCGAAGATAAGCATTCCGCGGCGGATACTCATGGGCAGGCGCCCGACGAAGCTCATAAGGCCGATGTGGTCGCGACGAGCAATTCCTGCAGATATCGCGAGAAGTGCTGCCCAAATCATTAGATATCGTGCAAATGCTTCAGGCCAGTTGAGTTGCCAACGGAAGTAGTAGCGGTCAATCACGCCCAGCCAAACATCCAGAACAAGCAATGCCATTAGAATTGCTAGTATGAGTTCTACTCCACGGTTAATTCGGTCGCTCCATAAGGATGCAAAACCCCACCCTGGGTATTCTTCATCGGGCCGTGAATCTATCAATCCGTTCTCCGCGATCAGTATGGGTGAAAAGAATCGTCTATCTGAGACTATAGCACGAAATTTATTTTTTTGATATCAAAGCTATTTATTTTGAAAATTTTTATTTAATATGTAATTTTACTACGTACTTTTGATTGCGTGAAGCTACTTAGAGGGCGCTATGTATTGGGAAAAGATGACATCAACAGAAATTGAATGCGTTGAGCGCAGCACACCAGTAATCTTGAACTTGGCTGCCATTGAGCAGCATGGGCCTCATCTGCCGGCCAATACTGACG
>DLZA01000375.1:0-1687 GCA_003447515.1 Paracoccaceae bacterium | reverse complement strand
GTGAAAGTAGGGTGCTCGGCGCATCATCTTGATTTTATCGGAACGTTAAGTGTGCCCCATCGAGTGATGATGGAATATGTTTCTTCAATTTTAGATTCAGTCTGCAGCGCTGGCTTTTGGAATATTCTTTTGTTCAATTCGCATGGAGGCAATCAGGCGATTGGCCAGGTCATCTTAGAGGATTTTGGGGCAGCGCATCCAAGTTGTCGAATTGCATTAGTAACGTGGTGGACTTTAGCCCGGGATGCACTTGCTGAAATCAGTAAGACTGGACGGTTTGGGACAGGCCACGCATGTGAATTTGAGACATCTTTGATGATGGCAGCCGGAGCCGTTACGCCAAATATTAATTTGCCGGTAGGAGAGTTTTTTGTCAAAAGTCACGCGTGGGCTGACGGATCAATGCTTCACAAAAGCGCTGGTACGCTTTATCGCTCAATTCAAAGCATCTCGGGGGGCACTGGTATTGTAGGTCGGCCCGATGCCGCAAGCGTTGAGCAGGGACACAAAATTACAGAGGAGGTGGTGAGGCGCTTGAAGACAGTAGTGGAGGACTTGGGCCAGATTTCCTAATGCACTAAAAAAGCGGCGACGCGGGTTCCAAAAAGGTCAAATAATTATTGCCGTCTAGCAAGTTGTTTATCTTCGCGCGAACCTCGGGTATCCAGTGTTCATTAAAAGGCGCTTATAAGTTTGATTGGTAAGAATTGTGGTTTCATTTTCACAGAGAGGCCACTGAACGTAACTGACGAAAGTAATGCAATATGACGGAACGTAATCCACCGATATCTTCGTCAATTAAATCTAAATTGCCGAGCCGTGGTGCGGGAAACTTACTGGATATCTTGCGTAGCTCGGTGCCTGACTTGAACAACGGTGAAGCCAAGGTAGCACGAGTTATTCTGGCAAGTGCCGAGTGGGTTGCACAATCTTCAATAAAAGCAGTAGCGGGTAAGGCTGCTGTGTCTGAGCCAACTGTCTTACGTATGTGTCGTAGAATTGGCCTAGAGGGTTTTAAGGCTTTAAAGCATCGCCTCGCTCAAGATTTGATTTTGTCGCAGGTATTAAACGGACCTCACTTGGAGGACAATGATGCATCCCCAAGTGAATTGGTTAAGGTGATGCTTGACGCGTCAATGGGAGCATTGCGCGGCGCTGCTCAGGCAACCGACGTCAAAGTTTTGGATAAGGCTGCAGCTGCGGTCGTCGAAGCAAGACAGACTTACTGCATTGGTGTGGGTGGATCATCAAGTGTATTGTGTGAAGAGCTCGAAAACCGCATGTTTCGACTAGGTCTTCCCGTCCAGTCAATTCAAGACTCCTATCGTCAGCGAATGGCGGCAGCAGTCGCAGGTAAAGGTGATCTATTCGTTGCCATTTCGTCTACTGGTGTCCCGGCGCCAGTGGTGCAATCTATTGAATTGGCCCGATCGAACGGCGCAATGACTTTGGCAATTACCCAAGTTGATAGTCCGCTAGCCAAGGTGAGTGAAATTGTCTTGCCTGTTGAACTTTTCAACGATCACACGTTTTTTATGTTGCCTGCCCAGACCCGCTATGCCCAGCTTTTTACTATCGATTGCTTGATGGGAACAATCGCAGCGCGCATGCCCAATGCTGCTAGTAATTTACAATCAATCCGAAATACCCTGCGGGCTCTCCACGGCACTATTCGGCATCAACCAAT